>CAZNWS010000119.1:0-4934 GCA_964576495.1 uncultured Hydrogenophaga sp.
AGGTGGACTACCTCAACGCTCACGGCACCTCCACGCCGCTGGGGGATGTGAACGAAACCAACGCCATCAAAGCGGCTTTGGGTGCGCACGCCCACCGTACCGTGGTCAATTCCACCAAATCCATGACGGGGCATTTGCTCGGTGGGGCCGGTGGTATTGAAAGCATTTTCACGGTCCTGGCGCTGCACCACCAAAAGAGCCCGCCGACCATCAACATCTTCAACCAAGATCCCGAGTGCGATTTGGACTACTGTGCCAACACCGCCCGGGACATGAAGATCGATGTGGCTGTGAAAAACAACTTTGGTTTTGGCGGCACCAACGGCACGTTGGTGTTCCGTCGCATCTGAACGCTGAGAGAACCCCATGCACAAGGCCCCATCGGTGAGTTATCCGGTGGGGCCTTGTGTTTGGTACGGGCGCTTGCTGTTGCTGGGCTGGATGGTGGTGGCTTTGGGCGGGTTGTGGTCGGTTCAGTCCGGGTCAATGCCCAGCGCAGCACGCTTGGCGGTCGTTCTCGGACTCTGGTTGTTGGCGGGGGTCGCCGTGGCCGTGCACCTGATTCGCATCCCATCCGGTTTTTTGACGTGGCGCGTTGGGGTGGAGGAGCTCGGTTCGGGTGAGTGGTTGTGGCAACCCATGGCGGGACATGCGGTTGGGGTATCGGTGCAGGTGGTGTGGCAGGGTTTCAACGCCATCGGTCTGCGGTTGAAGGACGGTCGAGGGCAGATCCACTGGGTTTGGGCGCAAGCCCATGGGCGTCCCGACGATTGGGTGGCCTTTCGCCGGGCATTGGTTTCGTCGGAAGACACCGGTTGAGTGGATCACACAGGTATATTCGGTGCCAATGACGCCTACCGATGAAAACGTACTTCCCGCGCCCAACAGCGATAGCTTGCTGGTGCAACGTTGTTTGGCGGGTGATAAGCGTGCCTTTGATTTGTTGGTTATTAAATACCAACGCCGGGTCGAGCGCTTGATTGGACGCATGGTCCGGGATGTGGATATGGTGCCCGATATCGCTCAAGAAACCTTTATCCGTGCTTACCGTGCTTTGGGCCAGTACCGTGGTGATGCCCAGTTCTACACTTGGCTTTACCGCATTGCGGTCAACACCGCCAAAAAGCGGCTGATGGCCATGAAGCGTGACCCTTTGGTATTTGCCCCGGACAAAGACGAGGATTCAGAGGATGAAACTTCTGGCACTTGGCGGGAACCAAGAGGGTACAGCGCTGACAGCGAAACCCCAGAGGCCGTGCTGGCCAGTCGAGAGATTGCTCAAGCAGTGAACGATGCCATGGCCGCATTGCCGGCCGACTTACGCACCGCCATTGAATTGCGCGAATTGGAAGGGTTGAGTTATGAGGCGATTGCACAAGCGCAAGGTTGTCCCATTGGCACCGTGCGCTCTCGAATTTTTCGGGCGAGAGAAGCCATTTCGGCGCGCATTCAACCCATGTTGGAGCGGCAAACAGGCAAACGGTGGTGACGATGAATGAATCCATGAGTCCTATGAGCGCCGAGGCGGCGACGACAGGTGCCGATTATTGGCGCGAGTGCATGTCGGCTTTGGTGGATGGAGAGCTAAGCCCCGTCGAAGTGGATGCGCTCATGGCGGCCATTGATCGCGACCCGGAACTGCAGTTGGTTTGGGCGCGCTACCAAGCCATCGGCCCTTTGGTGGCTCGTGCCAACGCGGCCTTGCCGGTGGAGTCAGCCAACGACCCCGTGTTTTGGCGCCGTTTGGCCGTGGCTGCGTCATTTGTGGCGGTCGCCACCGTCGGTTGGGGTTTGTTGGAGATCCATGAGCCGTCTGCCGTCAATTTGGCAGTCGGTGCTCCGACTGTGTGGGCCTCTGGTGCGACTGGACCCATGATGCGAGATCCTGTTTTGGAAGAACTGTTGCAACAACACCGTGAACTTGGCGATGGCGGTGCCTTGCAAGTCAGCACTGGATTCTTGCGCAGCGCCACCTTGCTCAGCACGCCTTGATCTGAGGGTTCCACATGTCCGCTTGGTTTCAACATGTTCAAATTCAGTGGCGGCGATGGGCGCTGCCGACTGCAGTGGTGATGGGGCTGTCTGTGGTGGGGGGAGGTTCTGTGTTCGCCCAAACCCTCACGGTAGACGACTGGTTGGCCCAAACCCAAGAGGCCACCCGCGGACGTGCCTACACCGGAACCTTGGTGGTGAGTGCAGGCGAGGAGTTGTCTGTCTCTAAGGTGTGGCATGTGTGCGATCGCACCACACAAATGGAACGGGTCGACAGCTTGTCTGGTCCTGCACGCACCACCATTCGGCGCAACAGCGAGGTCATTACTTTCTTGCCGGACAAGAAAGTGGCCTACACCGATCAGCGCGAATCCTTGGGTTTGTTGCCCATGCGTTGGCGCACCAACGGGCAATCGATGGATCGCCTCTACCGTTTGCGTGATGGTGGGATGCAACGGGTGGCAGGACACGATGCTCGCGTGGTGGAGTTGGTGCCCAATGATGCGTCACGCTGGGGTTACCGGATTTGGACTGAGCTCCAGACGGGCATTGTGATCAAGCTACAGACCTTGGATCAGCGAGGCGGCGTGCTCGAGCAAGTGGCCTACTCTGAGTTGCAGTTGGGTGTGCCGGTCAGCATGCAGGCCTTAGAAAAACGAATGAGCAATACCGAGGGTTACACCGTCAAGCCGCGCACCTTGAAAAAGAACACGTGGCCCACATTTGTTCGAGACAAGCCCGAACCGATCTTGGGTTTTTCTGCAATGAGCTGCTATCAACGAACGGATACCGAAGCCTCCCTGAACCCCGAGAGAGCCCATTGTGTGTTCAGTGATGGTTTGGCTTCGGTCTCGGTATTCGTCGAACCGCTCAAGGCTGATGCCCCACCCCCTCCCCAACAAACGGTTCGGGGTGCTACCCATGTGGTGACGCAAGCCCTTGGGCCGTATTGGGTCAGCGCAATGGGCGAAGCGCCGCCTGAGACGTTGGTTCGTTTGTCCAAACATTTGATCGTTCAACCTTGAGGTACTTTTGTCCATGACTGTCTTGTCACTTTCCTCTCTCGGCACCAAGCCCCTTCACTACCGCCCCAATCCGATTGGCTGGTTATTGGCGGTGGTCTTGGTGGCGGTTTCGCCCTGGTCGGCGTCGAGCGTTTGGGCTCAAGGGACACCGCTGGTTCGTGGCTTGCCAGACTTCACCGAGTTGGTGGATGTCGTAGGACCGTCCGTGGTCAACATCCGCACCTTGGAAAAAGCGAAACCCAAAGTCGGTGGCGGTGCGGGGCCCGACGAACAAATGTTGGAATTTTTTCGTCGCTTCGGTATTCCTGTGCCACCCGGTTCGGCACCGCGCTCGCCCCGCCAGGCTCCTTCCGATGAAGAGGCCCAACCCAGTGGTGTGGGTTCGGGATTCGTGCTCACCGCCGATGGTTTTATCATGACCAACGCTCACGTCATCGATGGGGCCGATGAGTTGTTGGTGACCTTACCCGACAAGCGCGAATTCAAAGCCCGAGTGATCGGATCCGACAAGCGAACCGACGTCGCGGTGGTCAAGGTCGAGGCCTTGGGTTTGTCACCAGTCAAGATTGGTGATGTCAATCGCTTGCGTGTGGGTGAGTGGGTCATGGCGATCGGATCGCCCTTTGGATTGGAGAACACCGTGACCGCGGGCATCGTCAGTGCCAAGCAGCGCGATACGGGTGAATATTTGCCTTTTATCCAGACCGATGTGGCAATCAACCCAGGCAACTCGGGCGGCCCACTGATCAACATGCGTGGCGAAGTGGTGGGTATCAACAGTCAGATTTATTCGCGTTCGGGTGGCTTTCAAGGCATTTCTTTTGCTATTCCCATTGATGAAGCCGTTCGTGTTTCCGAACAACTGCGCACCAGTGGGCGTGTGAGTCGGGGTCGAATCGGTGTGCAAATTGCACCGGTGAGCAAAGAGGTGGCTGAGACCATCGGTTTGGGGGCTGCTCGTGGCGCTTTGGTGCGTGGGGTCGAACCCCAGTCGCCTGCAGCCAAAGCCGGCGTTGAGCCTGGGGACATCATCGTGCGCTTTGACGGCAAAGTCATTGAGCGCTCGGCCGACTTGCCTCGCTTGGTGGGCAATACCGCTCCAGGCACCACCAGTCGCCTCACCGTTTTTCGGCGTGGTGCTCAGCGAGAGTTGAGTATCACCGTGGGCGAAGTTGACAGTGAGGCCACGCGTGCACAGGCACCCGCTGCAGCACCCACACCCAACAGTGGCGTGGTTCAGGCTTTGGGTTTGGGCCTGAGCGATTTGAGTGAGGCACAAAAAAAGGCTTTGGGTATTTCGGGTGGGGTGATCGTCACCAGTGCAGAAGGCCCTGCGGCTCGCGCAGGTTTGCGTGAGGATGATGTGATCGTCTCGGTGGCCAATGAACAGATCAGCAACCTCAAATCTTTGGAGGTGGTCTTGTCTAAACAAGACCGCAAGCGCCCATTGAGTGTGTTGTTCCGTCGAGGAGAGTGGGCCCAATTCACGGTAATTCGCCCAGAGGCTCGATAACACCGGCGTCCAATAGGGCTTTAAAACCACGTGAATCAGACGGGTATTGGGGGTTTTCGATCGACACGGTGGCCATTTCGCCACAAGACATGGCCTTGTCCGACTTTGATAACCTGTGAATTGTTAGTGATTACTCACTTATTTAATTTTTCAGGCGTTTGGTTTTCGATAAAATCGCCGCAAATGGGTCATTTTTCGAACCGCTTTGGTGAGCAAATGGGACCCAAGTGGGATTTGGTTTTGACGTTAGGCTCCAAAGCCGCCGAATGTGGCGAAAGTACCGTTTCGGCTTGTGGATAAGCTGTGCAAGACTTTCTTGTTGCTGCGCTGCAACAAACGGAAATGGCCTTTGCGAGGGTGTGCCAAAGGGGCTTTTTGCCTACAATGAAACCCCAACTATCGCA
>CAZNWS010000120.1:0-4041 GCA_964576495.1 uncultured Hydrogenophaga sp.
CTGATGGTGAAGGTGCTGCTCTGGGCCATGCCGATGATCGGTCTTTAGAATGAGTTGATTGACGTTAACGTCACAGTAACTATCTTAACGGAAACCCCTGCCCATGAGCCCCGACCGCCAAGCCCTGGAAGCCCGCTTGCACTACCCACTGGGCAGTGCCTTGCCCGACGCCGAATCGGTGATCGATGTAGCCGGCGGGCTGCGCTGGGTACGCATGGGTCTGCCCTTTGCGCTGAATCACATCAACCTGTGGTTGCTGCGCGATGCAGTGGACGGCACCGAGGGTTGGACGGTGGTGGACTGTGGCGTGGACCGCGCCGAGTCGCGCACGCAATGGGAGTGGATGTTTGATCATGCGATGGACGGTTTGCCCATCGTGCGCGTCATCGTCACCCACATGCACCCCGACCACATCGGTTTGGCCCACTGGTTGTGCCAACGCTGGACCACCCCCCAGCACACCTGTCGGCTGTGGATGAGCGCCACCGATCACTTGGCCGCGCGCACCCTGTCGCAACAAGCGCCCATGGATGGACGCCAAGGCATGGCCGATTTCTTCGCCTCACACGGCCTGCGCGACGAAGCGCAGCTGCAAGCCATTCGTGGCCGCGCCAACTACTACCCCAATTGGGTGCCCGCGGTGCCGCAGCAGTACCGACGACTCCAAGGGGGCGACAGCGTGACCATCGGCCAACACCCTTGGCGTTGCATCGTGGGATACGGCCATGCACCTGAGCACATCGCGCTCTTTCACACCGAGCACCACTGGCTCATCAGCGGCGACATGGTCTTGCCGCGCATCTCCACCAACGTCAGCGTGTATGAGAGTGAGCCCGAGGGCGATCCTTTGCGCTTGTTTCTGACGTCCTTGCACGCATTCGACGATTTGCCCGCCGACACGCTGGTGCTGCCCTCCCACGGCCAACCGTTTGTGGGTTTGCACGAGCGTTTGGATCAGCTGCGCGATCACCACCGCGACCGTTTGGCCGATCTCTTGGTCACTTGCCAGGTCCAAGCGATGAGCGCAGCCGATGCGGTGCCGGTCTTGTTTCAGCGAAAACTGGATGTGCACCAAACCACCTTCGCCATGGGCGAGGCCATCGCGCACTTGCACACCTTATGGCACCGCGGGTCGGTTCAACGTACCCGCGATGCCCACGGCGTGTGGCGTTTTCGGGCCGTTTAAGCCCCTCAGGCGCTGCGCGGGGTGGCTGAGTTGAGGGCGTGCCGGCGTTGGGCATGATCGGGCAAGATACTCGCCACCACGTCCCAAAATTGTGGGCTGTGGTCCATGTGGCGCAAGTGGCTGAGCTCGTGAACCACCACGTAGTCCACCATGTCCATGGTTTGGTGCAGCAAACGCCAGTTGAGTCGGATGGTGCCGTCGGCGCTGGCGCTGCCCCAACGCGTGCCCGCACTGGACAAACGCAAACGCGTCCAACGAACCCCCAGCAGGGGTGCGAAATGGTTCAAGCGTTCTTCAAACACTTGCTGAGCCTGCCGCATCAACCAGGCTTGCACGGTGTCGCGAATCTGCGCTTCGGTGGCCGTGTGTGCCAGCCCCAATCGCAAACCGGCCTCGCCCGAGAGACTGAAGTCCAAATGACAGGGCGCAGCCTGTGTGGGGTCGATGCGCATGCGCACGCGTTGGCCCAAATAATCAAAACTGCCTCCGTCCACCCACTGCACACGGGCTTGAGCCAAGGCCTTCGCGCGCTGCTCAGATTCGTTGAGCTTGTCAATCACCCAATCGGCTTTGCTCAACAGCAAAGCTTCGACTTCGCTGAGTGGCGTCCAGCGCGGCGCACGCACCGACAAACCTTCGGGGGTGATGGACAGTCCAATGGTGCGGCGCTTGCCACGCAGAAACTCATACGCAACCTCGACGTCCGACAAACGGATGCGGCGGTTGGCTCGGGGGTGTTGCCACTGTCCAGCAGGCACCACCTCGCTGAGCAAGGCGCCTCGTTCAAACGGGGCCTCGTTGGGTGCTGACGGGGGCGGCGGTTCGGGGGTCGGGTCCCACAGATCCAGCGCCATCTGCACCAAACGCCCCATCCCCATGGTTTCAGTCCTTTGCTGAGGGGTAAGCCGTGGGATCGAGGCGGCGCATTTCGGCCTCGATCCAAGTTTCAACCTCACGCATCATGTCCTCGGGCTGGCGACCTTGGCTGGGGATGGCTGGGCCGATCGAAAAGGTAACGACGCCGGGCCGCTTGATGAGGGCTTTGCGCGGCCAGCACGTGGCCGAATTCACGGCCACGGGGATCACGGGAGCACCCGTGGCAATCGCCAAGCGCGTACCGCCGGTTTTGTACACCCCTTGCTGGCCGCGCTCCACCCGGGTACCTTCAGGAAACATGATCACCCACGTGCCTTGGTCCAGCAAGCGTTGGCCCTGCGTGACCACCTTGTTGAATGCCTGTGAACGCTGGCTGCGATCGATGTGGATCATGTCCATCTTGGCCATGGCCCAACCGAAAAAGGGCACGTAGAGCAGTTCTTTCTTGAACACGTAGGCCAAGGGATGGGGCATCAAAACCGGCATGGAAAAGGTTTCCCATGTGGACTGATGCTTGACCAACAAAATCGCCGCATCGGTTTGACCCAAGGGCAAGTTTTCCCAACCGATGACCTCGTTGCGGATGCCCAGTATCCAATGACCCGAACGCACCGCCAGCTTGAGCCAGCCCACACACAGCCAATAAATCTGGGTGCTGTTCATGAACGGGGCTGCGATCAGCACCGTCAGCGCCCAAGGCACCACAGTGACCGCCATGAACAGTAGGTGAAGGGTGGAACGCAAGATGGCCATGGGGTCTTTCGACAATCAATCGGTGGCGCGAGCAACAGCTTCTTGCCCTAGCAGCCAAGTCACAAAGTCGGGCAAATCGGCATGGGCCCGGGTGCCATTGGGCAAACCGGCCCACAAGCCATCGGCCACCACCGCACCCCCGACTGGCACGCGATCGCGCCAATCGGCCGAGCGGCCCGTGAGCAAAATGTGGGTGGAGCAATCGAGCGCCGCCCCGGCTTGTACGTGGCGCAAGGCGTGCCCCGCCACCACAATGCTCGGCGCTGCCAGGCCCGTGTGGTCGGCAATTTGTTGGAACAAACCTGGGGCGGGCTTGCGGCAATCGCAAGCGTCCTCAGGGGCATGGGGACAAAAAAACACCGCATCGATCCTAGCGCCCACCGCCGCCAACGCTCGGTGCATTTTGGCGTGGACCGCGTTGAGCGCGGCCATGTCAAAAATGCCGCGACCCAAGCCAGATTGGTTGGTTGCCAACACCACATGCCAACCCGCTTGGTTCAAGCGGGCCACGGCCTCGAGCGCACCGGGGATGGGCTCCCACTCATCGGGCGAAGCCACGTAGTCCTCACGCTGGCGGTTGAGCGTGCCATCACGGTCAAGCACCAAGAGCTTCATGCGGCGAGACGCGACACATCGGCCACGCGGTTCATGGCCCGGTGCAAGGACTTCAGCAAAGCCAGTCGGTTGGCCTTGAGGGCGGGGTCGTCGGCGTTGACCATCACATCGTTGAAAAAGGCATCTACCGGCTCGCGCAAGGCGGCCAAGGTTTGTAAAGATGCCGCCAAATCACCCGCATCAAACTGCGCGCTTGATGCTGGCACGCATTGCTGCATGGCGTCGTACAGGGCTCGCTCGGCGGACTCGAGCAAAAGATCGGGCTTGACGGCGTCACTCACCTCGCCTTCGGCCTTTTTCAAGATGTTGCCGATGCGCTTGTTGGCCGCGGCCAAAGCGGGGCTTTCGGGCAGCTCGGCAAACGCGCGCACGGCCTGTAGGCGCTTGCTCACATCGGACAAGCGCTGGGGCTGCAAAGCCATCACCGCATCCACCGCCTGAGTCGAGTAGCCTTGCTCGCGCAGGCTCCCGGACAGTCGGTCGTAGATGAATTCGGTCAGAGCTGGCGAGGCATCTTGTATCAAGGATCCAAACACGGGGGTTGACGCAGCCAACACATGCGAGAGGTCCATGGCCACGTCTTTTTCGACCAGCATGCGAATCACGCCCAG
>CAZNWS010000120.1:4051-4930 GCA_964576495.1 uncultured Hydrogenophaga sp.
GTCTTTGTCGCCCGTGGGCACGTTGCCAATCCCGAACATGCCGACCAAGGTTTCGAGCTTGTCGGCCAGCGCCACGACCAAGCCCACGGTGTTGCTTGGCAACTCGTCACCGGCAAAGCGGGGTTTGTAGTGGTCTTCAATCGCCTGTGCCACGTCTTCGCTCAAACCATCGTGGCGGGCGTAATAACCGCCCATGATGCCTTGCAGTTCGGGAAACTCACCGACCATGTCGGTCAGCAAATCCGTTTTGGCCAGACGCGCGGCCTGCTGGGCTTGTTGGGCCAGCAAATCGCCGCCGAGTTGTTGGCCGATCGCTTGGGCGATGGCGCAAACCCGCGCCATGCGCTCGCCTTGTGTGCCCAACTTGTTGTGATACACCACCTTGGACAGGCCTGCCACGCGCGACTCCAGCGTTTTCTTGCGGTCTTGGTCGAAGAAGAATTTGGCATCGGCCAGCCGCGGGCGCACCACACGCTCGTTGCCGCCGATCACGAACGACGCGTCGTCGGGCGTGATGTTGCTCACCACCAAGAAACGGTTCGTCAACTTGCCCGATGCGTCGACCAAAGGAAAGTACTTTTGGTTGGCCTTCATCGTGAGGATCAGGCACTCTTGCGGCACATCGAGGAATTCTTTTTCGAATTCGCACGTCAGCACGTTCGGGCGCTCGACCAACGCGGTCACTTCGTCGAGCAGGGCCTCGTCTTCGATGGGCTTAGCCCCTCCGCCCAATGGGGCTGCCGCGGCTTGCAACTGGCGCACGATCTCGGCGCGGCGCTCGGCAAAACCAGCGATCACCGCACCGTCGCGCTGGAGCACTTCATCGTATTGGTCGGCGTGTGGCAGCACCACGGGTGAGACCTTGGCCTCAAAGCGGTG
>CAZNWS010000121.1:0-2703 GCA_964576495.1 uncultured Hydrogenophaga sp.
CGGTCCAAAGCGGGTGAGCGTGAGCGATCGGCCACCTCGGTGTCGAGTACTTCGCCGGTGTGGTTGACCGTGATCACCATGGTCAGTTCGCCGTAGAGTTTTTGCCCCCCTTCTTGAGGGAATTGGCGCGTGCCTTGCTCTTCAATCTGTTGGCGCAGCGCGTCGTAATAGACCGCGTAGACCGCTTCTCGCGTGGCAGGACTGATGTAGTGTTTGCGTGGGCGAGCGTTTTCCTCTTGAATGCGCTTTTCAATCTGGGCCAGCATATTGAGCAAGGCTTGGCGTTTGCGCTCGTGGGCCTCGGCCTGTGGTGTGTTGGCGCTGGCCTTGGGGTCAACAGGTGGCAGTTGGGTGATTTGCTGACGAACTTGGGTCAGCAGGGCCTGTTGGCGTTGTCGCAGCGCCGTCAGGGAGTCTGCTTGTGGTTCGGTGGCGTTGCCGATTTGTGCGGTTGCCGTGCTGGGCAGTGGTGAGCTGGCCAGTCCTGCGTCTGCGCTGCCACCACCGGCCAAAGACGCTTGTGCAATTGCCTGTGCTTGCTCGGGGATTTGGTCACTTTGGGTGTTGACCAAGATCACTTCCAAAGGCGTGTTCTCGAACAGGCGGTTAAAGCCCACCGGATCTACGGCGCGGATGGTCAACAAGGCCGCGTGCAAGGCGATGGAAATGCCCAGAGCCCATTGCAAGGTGCTTCGTTGACGAAGCCATTGGGACACACTCAGGGCCATTGCTTGTACCGTCGCATCATGGGGTGGGGCTGTCGGCCGGGGCTTCAACTTCGTTCAGATCAATCGCCAAGGCCACGGGCGCGGCCAAGCCGGTATCGTCCTCGTCGGCGTCCATCAAGGCGTCGTCGTCGGTGCGGTCGGGGTCGTCCAATCGGGCGATAACCGTGGCCGACACGTCCAATGCGAGCAGGTCGATTCGACCCAGACGCACGCGGGCTTGAGCACCGCGTGGCCAGCCATCGGCGCCCATGACCGGCATGACCAGTGGCAGGGCGTCGGCGCGAATCAACTGGTCTTTGATGAGTGTGGCATCCAGTTCGGTGATGCCGTTTTGTTCGATGTACTTCAAGGTCCAGTACCGCTCCATGCCACGCTGGAACTCGTTGTAAGCACTGTACGCCGCATCGAATGCTCCGATGACCCCCAATAATTGAGCGTCTTTCGGCTTGAACGGGGCGATCAAGGCGGCGGTGGCGCCGTGGCGCACACAAGCGATGATTTGCCACTGATTGACCATGTCCACATAGCGGCGCAGCGGCGAGGTGCTCCAAGCATAAGCGGGCACACCAATGCCCGCGTGGGGCAAGGCTTTGGCGCCCATGCGCACCTTGATGCCGGGTGCCAAGCTGGCTTGGCTGCGGTAAATACCGGGGACACCGCATTGGGCCAGCCATTGCCCCCACGTGCTGTTGGCGACGATCATCGCTTCCGCCACGATGAGGTCTAAGGGCGCGCCGCGCTGACGCAAACCCATGACCACGGTTTCGTTGCCTTGTGGGCCACGTTCGTCCACGCCCTCCAATTTGAAGGTGTGGTCGGGGCGGTTAAAGGTTTCGGGTTTGCCGCGCACCACTTCGCGAGCGGCTTTGAGGTGCTGGGCCCATCGGAAGAGCCAAGCCAGTTCGGTTTGCCAGCGCTGAACCGAGGTGGGTGCGGCCGGGTTGGGTTCGCCTTGCAACCAAGGCTCGGTGACGATGTGGTCGATTTGGTCGTGACGCAGGTTGTCGGCGATCGGTACGCGTTCCAATCGGGTGTGACTGTCGAGCACGGCCAAGCTGGTTTCATCGATGCGCACGTACAAAGACACGGCCGGACAGGCTTGACCGGCTTGCAAGGTGAACGCTTGCACCACTGCGTCGGGCAGCATGGTGATTTTGTGGCCCGGCATGTACACCGTGGACAGGCGTTGTCGCGCGATCTGATCCAAGGCACTGTCCGGCGTGATTGACAAGGCGGGCGCGGCGATGTGGATGCCCACGGTCACGCAACCCGTCCCCAAACCTTGCACCGACAAAGCGTCGTCGATTTCGGTGGTTTGTGAGTCGTCGATGGAAAAGGCCTGAACTTCCGCCAAAGGCAGGTCATCGCTCAAGCCAGGCATGGACACTTCACCAAACCCTGTGCCCTTGGGAAAGTGCTCGAACAAAAAACGTTGCCAGTGAAACTCGTAAGCGTTACCGATGGCCCCGGCTTGTAGGAGCAGCGGCAGTGGTGCGGTGTGGCTGTCGCGCGCGGCCTGGACCACAGCTTTGTATTCGGGGCTGTTCTTGTCGGGCTTGAACAAGATTTTGTAAAGCTGAGCCTGCACCGGTTCAGGGCAATTGCCCTGAACCAATTCAGCAGCCCAAGCTTCGATTTGCGCTTGGACTTGTTGCTTTTTCTCGATGGCCACCAAGGCTTGGGCCAAGATGTCGGCAGGGGCTTTTTTGTAGCGACCTTTGCCCAAGCGGCGGAAGTAATGCGGCGCGGATTGCAAGCACAGCAGCGTGGCGGCTTGCTGCACGGCGCTGGGCGGGTCGTCGAAATACACGCTGGCCAGGGCCGCGAAATCGAACTCATCTTCGGGGGCAAATTCGTAAGCCAGCGGCAATTCCATGTCCGCTTGCAAGGCCAAGGCCTGGCTCATCAGGGCGCTGGGTTCGGGTTTGTCAAAACGCAGCCAAGCGTTGGCGCTTTTGACCTTGACCCGTTTGCC
>CAZNWS010000121.1:2803-4924 GCA_964576495.1 uncultured Hydrogenophaga sp.
TGCATTTCACGCCAGTCCAGCACCTCGTCGCCTTGGGCCACGATGGCCCAGTGGCGCTGCTGATCGGGTTCATTGACCACGCCAGCTGGGGGCAGGGTGGCCTCCCATTCGCGCAACTCATCGATAAACGCCGGTTGGAAATGCACCCGCTCCTGGGGATCGTGCCAGGCGGGGTGTTCGCCGATGTACCGCTGTAAGTCCCTGGCCGGGTGGGCGGCGGGGTTGATCAAGGCGCTTCGGCAGCCCAAGCGGTGCGACAAGACCCGGGCATAAAAACCACCCAAAGAAGATCCCACGACCACCATTCGCTCACGAGGCCAGTCGGCCACCCCGTCAAACAACAGGTTCAGGGCGGCGCGGGGTGACACTGGCAATGCGGGGCACCACCAATGCACACCAGGGTGTTGGCTTCGAACCCGCTGGCCCAGCAATTGGGCTTTGGTCGATTGGGGAGAAGAGCGAAAACCGTGCAGGTAGAGCAAGTGGGTGGTGGGCAGCATGGTTCATTCGACAGCAATGAGGTTCAGAGCAAGGATAATGGCAGGCCATGGCTACCACCTTCGATACACCTTCACTTCAGCAGCGCATTCTGGCGTCGTTGAAAACCTATGACGGACCTTTGTTGTTGGCCGCGCTCATCTTGTCTCTCATAGGCCTCATCACCATGTACTCGGTGGGGGCCGATCACGGTGCCCGTTTTGTCGGCCATGCACGCAACTTGGTGATCGCAGCCGGCGTGATGTTTTTGGTGGCTCAAATTCCCCCTCAGCGCATGATGGCCTTGGCCATTCCACTCTACACCGTGGGCGTGGCTTTGCTGGTGGCGGTGGCTTTGTTCGGTATCGAACGCAAAGGTTCGCAGCGCTGGCTCAACATTGGTGTGGTGATTCAGCCCAGCGAGATCATGAAAGTGGCCTTGCCGCTGATGATGGCTTGGTGGTTCCAGCGGCGCGAGGGACAAATTCGTGCCTTGGACTATGTGGTGGCCGCCGGTTTGCTGATGGTGCCTTGGGTGTTGATTTTTATCCAGCCCGATTTGGGCACTTCCCTGTTGGTGTTGGCCTCAGGTTTGTTTGTTTTGTTCTTTGCTGGTTTGAGTTGGAAACTCATCATCCCGCCGGTTCTCTTGGGTTTGGTGGGCATCACAGTTTTGATCCTCATGGAAGACGCATGGTGCGCACCGGGGGTCGATTGGGTCGTATTAAAAGAATACCAACGGATCCGGGTGTGTACCTTGCTCGACCCTTTTCAAGACCCCTTGGGCAAAGGGTTCCACATCATCCAAGGCATGATCGCCATCGGTTCGGGGGGGGCTTGGGGTAAAGGCTATATGCAAGGCACCCAAACCCACTTGGAGTTCATTCCCGAGCGAACCACCGACTTCATTTTTGCGGCTTTTTCTGAGGAGTTTGGCTTGATTGGCTTCTTGGGCTTGGCTGTGGCTTTCGTGTTTTTGATTGCGCGCGCTTTAACGATTGCGTTGGAAGGACCGACGCTGTTTGCCCGTTTGTTGGCCGGGGCCATGGCCTTGAACATCTTTGTCTATGTGTTTGTGAACATGGGCATGGTCAGTGGCATCTTGCCCGTGGTGGGCGTGCCGTTGCCCTTTGTGAGCTATGGCGGTACGGCCATGGTCACCATGGGGCTGGGTTTGGGCATTTTGTTGTCTGTCGCCAAGGCCAAACGCCTGATGCAGTCATGAGGGTTTGGCCCAAGGTCGCGGTGCTGGGCGCTGGCAACATGGGCGGCGCTTTGGTGGCCCGTTTGCGTGAACACCAAGTGTCGGTGTCGGTGTGTGACCCCGACGAGCAGCGCCAAGCCGAGGCTTTGTCAGTGGGAGCGCAAGTCTTGCCGACCCCCTTGGCCGCTGTGCAAAGTTTGGGCCCCGATGGCGTGGTGTTGATCGTGGTGGTCAATGATGCGCAATGCGAGGACGTGTTGTGGGGGGAGCAGGGCGCCGCCTCGGCGCTGCAAGTGGGCCACACGGTGGTCTTGTGCCCGACCATGGCCCCCGAAGCGGTGGAATCGATGGCCGCACGTTTGGACGCTATCGGTGTGGCCTGTGTGGATGCGCCCATGTCAGGGGGGCCGTTGCGCGCCCGTGCCGGCACCATGAGCTGG
>CAZNWS010000122.1:0-4872 GCA_964576495.1 uncultured Hydrogenophaga sp.
CGCGTACATATGAACCTCTTGAAAAATTTCACGTGAATCTCAGCAGACCCAAAGTCTGCCGAACTGGGAATTTTAGCATGCACTGCCCCTGCAGATCAAGCTACCCACCCGTTTCATCGCCCAAGCTTCCTATAATTCGGGGCAAACCCCTTGCGCAGGCCCGACTTTGACCACCCCCGATACCGCCCCTCACCCTTTGTCCCTCGTGCAAGACGACATGCGCTTGGTCGATGAAGTCATTGGCCAACGGCTGAGCTCTGAGGTACCCCTGGTCAGCGAAGTGGCTCAATACATCATTGCCGCCGGGGGCAAACGCTTACGTCCGGCCCTGTTGCTGCTCGTCAGTGGCGCTTTGGGGAACACGTCCCCCCGTCGCCACACCCTGGCCGCCGTGGTGGAATTCATACACACCGCCACGTTGCTGCACGACGATGTCGTTGACGAATCCACTCTTCGCCGCGGTCGATCCACCGCCAACCAACAGTTCGGCAACGCCGCCAGCGTCTTGGTGGGCGACTTTTTGTATTCACGCGCCTTCCAAATGATGGTCGATGTCGGTGAAATGCGTGTCATGGAGGTGCTCTCAGAAGCCACGAACGTGATCGCCGAGGGGGAAGTCTTGCAGCTCATGAACATGCACGACGCCTCGCTCGACGAAGCCACCTACATGCGGGTGATCCGCTCCAAAACGGCCAAGCTCTTTGAGGCCAGTGCGCGTTTGGCGCCCATTTTGGCGGGTAGCGACCCAGCCACCGAAGCCGCTTGCGCTACCTATGGTCAAGCCTTGGGCTGTGCGTTTCAAATCATCGACGACGTTCTCGACTACGAGGGCGATGCCCAGACCTTGGGCAAAAACTTGGGTGACGACTTGCGAGAAGGCAAAGTCACTTTGCCCATCATCGGTGCCTTGCGTGTGGCCCCCCCAGCACAACAGGCCTTGATTCGGCAAGCGATCGAAGACGGTGACATGACGCATTTGGCCGATATCCAACGCATCATCGTGAGCACCGGCGCGCTCGCCGCCGCTCGTCAAACCGCCATGGCCGAAGCGCAACGCGCCATCGATGCCATTGCTGCCTTGCCCTCCAACCCCCACCAACAGGCTTTGGTTCAACTGGCCATGGGCCTCCAAAACCGCACGGTTTGATGCCCACTGCTGCCGGTGTTTGCAGCAGACTGACCCCATTGGTGTGACGCAATATCAGCTGTCAAAGCTTGCTTTGGGACCTCGCGGTCACAGACACGCGCAAGCACCTACATTGGCGCGATGTCGCCCACCGAACCAGCCCTGCAGCAAGACCTGATGGCACACGGCGCGTTGAGCACCGATGCCGCTATCGCCATCGCCTCGTACACCCAAGAGCATGGCTGTACGTGGGTCAGATCAGCCTTGCAGTTGTCGAAGGTTCCCACCCAAGCCTTGGCCGATGCCTTGCACCGCACTTTGGGCCACCCCTTGTGGCGCTGCATCGCTGACCCGCCAGCATTCGAGCTCGACCTGTGGTCACCCACCTTTTGTTTGGAGCACCGTTTACTCGCTTGGTGCGATGACCAAGGCACCCATCACGTTGCCACAGCCGACCCCACCGACCTCGTGGTGATGATGCAGGCTCAAGCCCAATTGGATGCCCCATTGCATTGGTGGGTGGCACCGAACGACGAGCTCGAAAATGCCTTGCTGCATTGGCAACAGCGCTGGGAGTGGCAAAGGCCAGTCACGCCCAACGAAGCGACGCCCAGCGTTGAGGGACACTCATCCGACATCGACGAGCGCGCCATCGAAGATGTGCCGGTGGTCAAACTGCTGCACGAACTGATGAGCCAAGCCCACCGCATGCGCGCTTCAGATTTGCACATCGAACCCTACGAACACCACGTTCGGGTGCGCTGGCGCATCGATGGACATTTGCACGAAATGTGCACTGTGCCGCTGTCGATGCGCGATGGACTGGCTTCCCGCCTGAAGGTGTTGGCTCGTTTGGACATTGCCGACAAGCGATTGCCCCAGGATGGGCGCGTTGAAATGCAACTCAACGGCGAAACCGTCCATGGTCGCGTCAACAGCTTACCCACCGTGTTCGGGGAAAAGCTGGTCGTGCGTTTGCTCCCCCACAACCCCGTCCACCGTCAATTGGACGAACTCGGCTTGGAGCCCAAAGAACACCAAGACTTGACCCAGGCCTTGTCGCGACCACAAGGCATGGTCTTGGTCACTGGCCCCACCGGATCGGGCAAAACCGTGACCCTTTACGCTTGCTTGCAACGCCTCAATCAGGCCCATGTGAACATCGCCACCGCCGAGGACCCCTGCGAGATTCACGTCAGCGGTATCAACCAACTTCAGGTGCACGAAAAAGCCGGGCTGACGTTTGCCACGGCCTTGAGGGCTTTTTTGCGCCAAGACCCCGACATCTTGATGGTTGGCGAAATCCGTGACATGGATACGGCCGATGTCGCGATCAAAGCCGCGCAAACCGGGCACTTGGTACTCTCCACCCTGCACACCAACGACGCCCCCGCCACCCTCACCCGCTTGCTCAACATGGGCGTGGCAGCTTACAACGTGGTGGCCAGCGTCAAGCTGGTGGTGGCGCAACGCTTGGTCCGCCGTTTATGCCCACATTGCAAACGTCCCATTCACCTGCTTGCCGAACAACTTTTGGCCGCAGGTGCTGAACCCTTCTCCTTGGATACCCCCATCGATGCGTTCGAAGCGGTGGGGTGTTCACGTTGCCACCAAGGCTTTCAAGGGCGCCTGGGGTTGTACCAAACCATGCCATTGACCAACGATTTGCAATCGCTCATCTTGGGCCACCGCGATGAACTGACCCTCCGGCAAGCCGCACTGGAAGGTGGTATGCGGAGCTTGCGTGCCTTGGGGTTGCTTTGGGTCCAGCGCGGTCACACCACTTTGGGCGAAGTGTTGATGAATACCCCGGAGTGATTCGGCCATGTTCCAACCTACACGCTTTGTCTGGTCGGCTCGCGATCTGAAGGGCACACAGCACCGTGGAGAACTGACCGCTGTGAGCGCGCAAGCCGCTCGGGTGCAACTGCAGACAGCCGGTTGGTTGGGCATCGAACTTCGACGGGTGCAACAACCTTGGTGGCTCCCTGGACGTGCGATTGGCCCCCGCGATATCACCGCATTGACCCGCCAATTGGCCACCCTGGTCAACGCCGACGTGCCTTTGCTCAACGCACTGAACTTGATGACCGAAACCGCAACCCCCAAGTCCATGCGGGATCTTCTGGAACAGCTCGTGCGCGACATTCGGGGTGGGCAGTCCCTGGCTCAAACGTTGGCCGAACACCCGCAGTTGTTCGACCCTTTGTACCGTCATGTGGTGGCTGCGGGTGAATCTTCTGGCAGCTTGGGGTTATTGCTGGAACGCTTGGCCAACCAACGTGAACGACACGAGGCTCTGCAGTCGCAGTTGCATTCGGCCTTGGTCTATCCCATGGCGGTCTTGGTGGTGGCTGGCGCAGTGGTGGTGGTCATCCTCGTCTGGGTGGTGCCCACGTTTGAATCCGTGTACGCCAGTTTTGGCGGGACTTTACCCAGCCTGACACTGGGGCTGCTAGGCATCAGCCGCACCACACTGCAGCACTGGCCCCACATGGCAGCGGGCTTTTTGCTGATGATGGTCTTGGCGTCTCGTCTCAGGCGCACAGCATGGTTCACCCGCACTTGGGACCGGTGGAGCTTGCACTGGCCCGTGCTGGGTTTGCTGCGTCGACGTGCGGCCACAGCCCGCTGGACGCGCACATTGAGCACCATGCTCGATGCGGGCACACCGCTGAACCAAGCACTGGTTTCGTCGGCGGGTACTTGCGGGCACCAAAGCTTTGAACAAGCCGGTTTGTTCATGGCCCAAGCGGTACAAGAAGGTCAAAGCTTAACTGCCGCCATGAGAGACTGCGGCCTGTTTGCCCCAGTGGTGATTCAACTGTGTGCCATGGGCGAAGCCAGCGGGCAACTCAGCGCCACCCTATCGCGATCGGCCAGCTTGGAAGAGCGGGCGCTCGAAACCCAATTACAAGGCCTGTCAAGCCTGATTGAGCCTGTCATCATCTTGATATTGGGGGTGATCATCGGTGTCACTGTCTTGGCTTTGTATTGGCCTATTTTCGAATTGGGGCAGGTGATTTGATGAGCATTGGGTCTCAGACCATGGTGGGATGGATGGCCTTGTGGGGTAGCTTGTTGGGGCCCTTATTGGCCCGTTGGGTTCAACTGGCGCCCATCTGGATGCATCGACGCTGGGCAGACCCGCAGCAGCTTACCCCACCCACTCCCGGTTGGTCATGGCCATGGACTGCTTTCATGACCTTATGCACCGCGACGCTGTGGGGCACTTGCGCCTGGATCTGGTCAGGGCCAACGGCACTGATTTGGTCGGTGTTTGGCAGTGGTCTGTGGCTGTTGGCCTGCATCGATGCCCGCAGTGGTTGGCTGCCCGACCTGTTCACCCTGGGTTTGTTGGGCTTGGGGCTGATCGCGTCGATCACCCCTTTTCACAGCACCGATGGGCGCGAGGCCATCTGGGGCGCACTCTGGGGCTATGGCATTTTGTGGATGGCGGCTTGGGGATTTCGCACCCTGACGGGGCGTGAAGGATTGGGGGGTGGTGACCCCAAGCTCTTGGCCGCCATTGGGGCCTGGATGGGCGGGAGCGCTGTTGCACCGGTCTTGCTGGTGGCCAGCGTGATGGGCGTTTTGGTTGGAGGCCTCATGCAAGCTTCAGGTCGTTGGCCCCGGAACATGCCTTTTGCCTTTGGCCCCTTTCTGGCCGCAGCGGCGCCCCTTTCAGCCTTGTGGATCCACAGCCCATTTGACGTATTCTTACTGATGTGAACACCAACACACCT
>CAZNWS010000123.1:0-4863 GCA_964576495.1 uncultured Hydrogenophaga sp.
TGATGGACCGCATGGTTCAGGAAAAAGACTTTGACCTGATCGAGCCCCTGTTCTTTTCCACGTCCAACTCGGGTGGCCAAGCCCCCTCGATGGCCAAGAACGAAACCACGCTGCAAGACGCTTTCGACATTGAGCAACTCAAGCGCTGCGAAATCATCATCACGGCCCAAGGCGGCGACTACACCTCTGAAGTGTTCCCCAAGCTGCGCGCGGCCGGCTGGAACGGTCACTGGATTGATGCGGCTTCGACCCTGCGCATGGAAAAAGACGCGGTCATCATCTTGGACCCAGTCAACATGCCGGTGATCAAGAACGCTTTGGCGCATGGCGGCAAGAACTGGGTGGGCGGTAACTGCACCGTCTCTTGCATGTTGATGGGCGTGGGAGCCCTCTACAAAGCCGGTCTGGTCGAGTGGATGAGCACACAAACCTACCAAGCGGCCTCGGGTGGCGGTGCTCAACACATGCGCGAGCTGCTGACCCAATACGGCACGCTCAACGCCGAAGTCAAAGCCCTGCTGGACGACCCCAAGAGCGCCATTTTGGAAATCGACCGCATGGTCGTGGCCAAACAACGCGCATTGACCGCCTCTGAAACCGCCAACTTTGGCGTGCCATTGGGTGGCTCGTTGATCCCGTGGATCGACAAGGACCTGGGCAACGGCATGTCCAAAGAAGAGTGGAAAGGAATGGCCGAGACCAACAAGATTTTGGGGCTCGGCGAGGCCTTTGGCTCCGCGGCCATCCCGGTCGACGGTTTCTGCGTGCGCGTGGGCGCCATGCGCTGCCACAGCCAGGCCTTGACCTTCAAGCTGAAAAAAGACGTGCCCGTGGCCGACATTGAAGCCATGATCGCGGCCGACAACGAGTGGGTCAAACTGGTGCCCAACACCCGCGAAGCCACCATCCACGATCTGACCCCCGTGGCCGTGACGGGCACCATGACGATCCCCGTGGGCCGGGTTCGCAAGCTCGCGATGGGCCCCGAGTATGTGGGCGCGTTCACCATTGGTGACCAATTGCTGTGGGGCGCTGCCGAACCGCTGCGCCGCATGTTGCGCATTTTGTTGCAGGCGTGATCACTTTGGGCTGAGAAGTTCCAGACTTACTGCAAAATACCTCACGCCATGATTTACCATTGGCTTAATTGTCTTTTTTAGAGGTTCTTGTGTTCTCTCAGCCCCAACGCCCCAACATCCAACCCTCGGCTCAACGCACTTTCTCACGTTGGGCGTTGACCGCCACCGTGTTGGGCAGCATGGCACTGATGCCCCTGTCGGCTTGGTCCTTGAGCTTGGGTGGTATGCGGGTGCAATCGGCCTTGGGTGAACCGCTTCGCGCACAACTCAGTTTGGGCGAACTCACCCCAGAAGAACTCAACAGTGTCAACGCTGGCTTTGCCCCTGTGGCGGTGTATCAGGCCGCAGGTATCACCGCCAATCCCATACTGAGCAACGTTCAAATCAGCATCGACCGTTCGGTACCGAGCAATGTGGTCGTTAACTTGACCAGCACCAGTCCCATGAGTGAGCCCTTCTTGGACATGCTGCTGGAGATCAAATGGGCTTCGGGCAAGGTGGTGCGCGATTACACGCTCTTGTTCAACCCTGCGAGCACCGCGGCGGCACCCGTGAGCACCGAGCAGGTCATCACAGCAGCCCCTGCGGTGACAGACCCGTCGGTCCCCTTGCCCGTGCCTGCCGAATCGCCCACCACGGCGGTGGGTGCTGTGGTGGATGCGGCCAATGACACACCCGCCACGCCAACGCCTGCGGCTGAACCTATCGCCGCCCAAGCCACGCCTGAGCCGGCGCCTGTTGTGGCGGAGGCCGCCGCTCCAGCGGCGGCACAGACGGCCGCAACACCTGCCCCACCCCCTGCCGTCCAGCGCCTGCGGGTGGTCCGGGGTGACACCGCCGCTGCCCTGGCCAAAGCCCACCTGCCCGCTGACGTGTCATTGGATCAAATGCTCCAGGCCATGTTGCGAGCCAACCCCAGTGCCTTTGTGGGCAACAATGTCAACCGCCTTAAAGCCGGCGCTGAACTGACGGTGCCCACGGCTGAAGCCGCCCAATCCATTGACCCAGCCCAAGCCCGGCGCTTGGTCCGGGCCCAGAGTAAGGACTTCAAAGCCTACCGTCGCAGTTTGGCCGCCAACGCACCGGCGTCGGCCGTGAGTCCTGCGGGTCAAGCGTCCACTGGACGCATCGAGACTCAGGTACAAGACAAAGCCGAAGCGGCACCCACGCCCGACCAATTGACGCTGTCCAAAGGCGCTGTGGCCACGGGTGCTGAGGCCGAAGCGAAAATTGCAGCCGCCAAAAAAGCGCAAGACGAGCAAGCCCAACAAGCCGATTTGACCCGTAACATTGACGAGCTCAAAGCTTTGGCCGAAGCGGCACCGGGCACCACCGCCCCGGGTGCGCCGGCCGCCGAGAGCACCACAGGCCCCACGGTGACCCCTGCTCCTGAGGCCCCAACGCCACCGGCCACGTCCGAACCTGAAGCCGCCAAACCTCGCAACGCGATCGAGGCACTCATGGCTCAGCCATGGACCTTGCCTGCGGCCTTCGCTTTGCTGGCCGTGCTCATGGGCTTGGTGATCAGTCGATTGAACCGCCGCAAAGTGTCTGCAGGGGCCAGTGCCCCGACCTCAGCCATGGAGAACACCGCGGCCAACGACGAACAGGTCGAAATGACGCCCGCGTCGGGACTCAACTTCAACCTCAGTGACATCAATTTGGACCTGAACCCCTCCACTGAACCTGACCATGGGTCGGACGCTGCCAATTCCGAAGCCCTGTTCACCAAATTCGAACTGGCCAAAGAATTTTTGTCCTTGGGCGACCGCGTCGCGGCCAAAGCCCTGGCAGAAGAGGTGTACGCCGATGCCACGGGCTTGCTCAAGCGCCGTGCCGAGTTGTTCCTGTCTGAATTGGGCTGATCGGTTTGCGCATCGCTCTGGGCGTCAGCTACAACGGTCAAGCATTTGAAGGCTGGCAAAGCCAAGCCAGTGGCAACACCGTTCAAGACGCCTTGGAGTCGGCCTTGAGCCGTTTCATTGATCAAGGCCCTGTGTCCACCATTTGTGCGGGGCGTACGGATGCCGGTGTGCATGGCCTGATGCAGGTGGTGCACTTCGACACCGAGGTCGAACGCGCCGAATCCTCTTGGGTGCGCGGCACCAACACCTTCCTGCCTGACAGCGTGGCCATTCAGTGGGCGCGCACCGTGCCCGACAGCTTTCACGCCCGTTTTGACGCTCGCCGCCGGCGCTACGCCTATGTGCTCTTGTCCTCACCGGTGCGCCCAAGCATTGAGGCCGGGCGTGTGGGTTGGGTGTTTCGCCCCTTGTCTTTGTCCGCCATGCAGGCTGGTGCGGAGCAGTTGATCGGCGAACACGACTTCACCTCGTTTCGGGCCTCGCAATGCCAAGCCAAGTCACCCATCAAACACATGGTGCGCATCGACATCCGTCAGCGCGGGCCTTACTGGTGTTTTGAGTTCGAAGCGAACGCGTTTTTGCACCACATGATCCGCAACATCATGGGTTGCCTGATCGCCATCGGCACCGAGCAACAGCCCCCCGAATGGATGCAAGCCGTGCTGCAAGCCCGCGACCGCGACGCCGCCGCCCCCACCTTCTCTCCGGATGGCCTGTACTTTTTGGGACCGGTTTACGATGAGGGCTTGAACCTGCCCACCCAAACCGCAGCCTTCGACTGGCTGCCCCGCTGAGACCGACCATGGCGCACCGCACCCGCATCAAAATGTGCGGCCTCACCCGAGAGGCCGATGTGGACGCGGCCGTGCACGCCGGGGCCGACGCCATCGGTTTTGTGCTTTACCCGCCCAGCCCACGCTTCGTGGACGTGGCCCGGGCGGCCGCCTTGGCCCAGCGCCTGCCGGCCTTCGTGACGCCGGTGCTGCTGTTTGTCAACGCCACGCCCAGCGACATCGCCCAGGCCGTGGCGGCCGTGCCCAACGCCTTGCTGCAATTCCATGGCGATGAGACCCCTGCCCAGTGCCAAGCCGCGGGTCGCCCCTACCTCAAAGCGGCCCGCATTCCCCCGGGTCCGGCCGGGTCGGGCTTTGATCTCCTAAAATACGCCCAAGACCACGCCGCGGCCCAAGCCGTGCTGCTCGATGCGCACGTTGATGGCTTTGGTGGCGGGGGTCAATCTTTTGACTGGACGGCATTCAATTGGTCACATCCGCTTCTAAACGCCAGCTCTCGCCTCGTTTTGTCTGGTGGACTCACGCCTGCAAACGTGACCGATGGCATACGTCGGGTCCGGCCTTGGGCCGTTGACGTGAGTTCGGGCATCGAAGCGCTCAGCGCCGATGGCCAAACGCTCAAAGGCATCAAAGATCCCGCCCGCATGCAAGCCTTCGTGGCCGCTGTGAGGGCGGCCGACGCCTCCCCCGACCGCTCTGCCTGAGCGCGCTTTGCCCAACTGGGGCCCAGCGCTCTGGCCCCAACTTCTGACGCACACCATGAACACCTACCAACAACCCGACGCGCGCGGCCATTTCGGCATCTTTGGCGGCAGCTTTGTGAGTGAAACGCTCACCCACGCGATCGAGGAGCTGAAAACCGCCTACGCCCAGTACCAAAACGACCCCGCTTTTTTGGCCGAGTTCAAAAGCGAGCTGGCCCACTTCGTGGGTCGCCCCTCGCCCATCTACCACGCCGCGCGCATGAGCCGTGAGACCGGTGGAGCACAGATCTTCCTCAAGCGCGAAGACCTCAACCACACCGGCGCGCACAAGATCAACAACACCATTGGCCAAGCCATGCTGGCCAAACGCATGGGCAAGCCGCGCATCATCGCCGAGACCGGCGCAGGCCAGCACGGCGTG
>CAZNWS010000124.1:0-4844 GCA_964576495.1 uncultured Hydrogenophaga sp.
GGATGGTTGCGGCGGTGGCTCCACATCACCTGGCTGCTTGGCCTCGCGGTAAACGATATCGTGGAATTCCACGATGGCTGGCTCGGCTGCGCCGTTGCATCGCAACTCATGACGCACCTTCACAAACACCAACTTGCCGGTTCGGCCTTCTTTTTCGGTGACGTTGGCGATGGTCGATGTGCGCTCGACCACATCACCCACGCGCACCGGTGAGCGAAACTCAAACTGGCTGCCCGCCCACATGCGGCGAGGCAATGCCACTGGCGGCAGAAAGCCACCGCGCTTGGCGTGGCCATCGGCACCGATCTCACTTTGGCGGTGCAGCGGCAGGAAGTACAGCCAATGCCACAGCGGCGGCAAGGCTGTGCCATCCACCACGTCCATCGCCGCATGATCCAAGGTGGCGTTCAGGGCCTTCACCGGCGTGGCAGCGATGTGATCGTGGGCCGCTTCTTGGCGACCTATCCAATCAGACAACGGGTTGGGTGTATTGCTCATGTTCGAATCCAGAAAATCACATGGGTAGTCAAAGAAAAATCACTTCAAAGGCCAAGGCAACTCAACCATTTGCTGCAACACGCCTGCAGGAAAATCCAACGTCATGTAATGGCCAATACCGACCATGAAGCCGATGCAAACGGCGGCGTAAAGCCCGCTGCGCAGCCAACCCAACTTGGTGCGCGTCACCAAGAAACTGACGATAAAAATCGCCAATGACAGGATGAACCCCAATAGAGCGGTCAAACCAAACAAGAGGGCAAACCAAGCCACTGAAGACCAAACACTTTTACCGTCATGTTCACCTTTGACTTGAGCGGCCAGCTCTTGGTCGTAATGGGTGGAATGCCCTGGTTCTGCCCTGAGTTGTTTCCAAACAATCAATCCCGTGAAACACAACATCAGTCCAGAAGTGGCTGTTGGGAACACCGCACCCAAAAACGACAAGGGATAGCTGCTGGCCAAGCCATAAGCAAAGATGACCAACACCAGCACAGAAAACACAAGCTGTGGCAGCCGATCGGCAAGGGATGTACCTCCCAGCGGCACTGCAGCTCTGGGTGCTTCGCCTTTGTCAGCCCCCATATCAACCGCACCGTCTTCGGACACGCGACTGCGCACCGCCATCAACAGCGAGACCACCGCCAATGCCCCGATGATGAGCACGCCGGGACGCGCCAGAAAGCCCCAGCCATTGAATTGAACCGCTTGATACAGATAGGCTTCGACTTGGCCCGACAGCACAAAGCCAATCAGAAAAGCTGGGCGCGGCCACCCAAAACGGCGCAGAAAAATACCCAGCACCCCCAGACCGAACAAGACCAGCAAATCGGTCATATCTCGACGTGCCTGAAAGGCGGCAAAACAGATCAACATGATCATGGCCGGCGCAATCAAATTGAAGGGCACAAACGTCAGCCGTGAAATGGGTGCCGCGAGCAAAAAGCAAATAAAAGCACCAATCACACTGGCAATGGCCAATGTCCAAGCGATCGTGTAGGTCAAGCCCAAATCGGTCGTCACCATGCTCGGGCCGGGCTGCAAGCCCAACAACACCATGCCCCCCAGAAAAACAGCCATCGAGCCCGAGCCCGGTATACCGAACAGCAGCGTGGGCATCAATGCGCCGCCTTGCAAGGCATTGTTGGCAGATTCAGGCGCAATCACACCTCGAATATCGCCCTTACCAAACTGCGATGAATCTTTAGATGACTGCACCACATGGCCGTAGGCAATCCAGTCGACCACACCCCCGCCCAGTCCAGGAATAGCACCGATAACGGTGCCCAGTGTTGAGCATCTCAGCACCAGGAACCAGTGCTTAAAAGTGTCCTTGACCCCTTGCAGCCAGCCCGATCCCAAGGTTGAGCCAGACGCAATCGAGCTCTGTCGCCGAATCAAATCGGCCAGCTCGGGGATGGCAAACAAGCCCAAGCCCATGAGTGCGAGTGGAATGCCGTCCTGCAGGTAGGCCAGACCCAAATCGAATCGGCTCTCTCCGGTGGCAGGCGCCGCACCCATGGCGCCGAACATGATGCCCAATCCACAGGCCGCGACGCCACGCACAATGCTGGCACCCGCCAGCACGCCAACCACGGACAAGCCCAATACCGCAAACATGAAAAGCTCTGCGGTTGAAAACATCAAAATCAAGGGCTTGGCCACCAGCACAAAACCTGTGAGCACCACGGCGCCTAAAACGCCACCCATGAGCGAAGCCGAGAAAGCCGCACTCAGTGCACGCGCAGCTTGCCCCTTTTTGGCTAGGGGATAACCGTCAAGGACCGTGGCCTGGCTGGCGCTGGAGCCCGGAATGCCCATCAACACAGACGTGAAGGTATCTCCGGTCGGAATCACCGCGACCATGCCGATCAACAGCGCAATGGCAGAGATCGGATCCATGCCATAAACAAATGGCATGAGAAGGGACATCCCAGCAATCCCACCAAGACCCGGCAGAATGCCAACACCCAAACCGACCACAATGCCCAACAACATGTAGGTCAGATGTTGAACATTCATTAGCCCCTGAAAGGCGCTGTGCATGGTTTCCAACATGGAAGATCCCCATTCTCAACAAACCAAAGTGCCCGGGCTCATTGAGCCCGGGAACGAAATACCCAAACGTTATTGAGACAAGTTGACGTTGTAGTTCTTGCTCAAGTGGTCCCTGACCCACTCACGCGCCGAAGGATCGATCGTGGTTCCCTCACGGTAAAGGGCTTCGGCAGGCTTGTCGGTGAGTTGCTCGTAGCCACCCAACACATCTTGGAGACCCGCTTTGTAGGCCGGATCGTTGCGCATATCGCGGAACGCTTTGCGATAGGCTTCCACAATGGGCTTGGGCGTTTGCTTGGGCAGCACCATCAGTTTTTGAGCTGGGAAGCCCGCAATCAGGAAGGCTTTAAATGCCTCCCACTCTGCACCAGAGGGTGCTTTGCCCGTGACCTGTTGAATCGCT
Organism: uncultured Hydrogenophaga sp.; assembly: GCA_964576495.1. Classification (GTDB taxonomy): domain Bacteria; phylum Pseudomonadota; class Gammaproteobacteria; order Burkholderiales; family Burkholderiaceae_C; genus Hydrogenophaga. Next base: position 2,960 of record CAZNWS010000124.1, read on the forward strand.
TCACCGATGTGCGGCAATTCTGGGAATGCAGGATCGCGGACAATTTTGCCGTCGTCATCGGTCACACCCCAACTGAAAAGTGGCACGGCTTTGCCCTCTTTCACCAATGGGATGGAGTTCTTAATGTACGCAGAGCTGGTTTGGTAATCGATGGTGGCCTCACCGCGCTCAAATGCCAAGCGACCCTCGCCTCGACTTTTCATGCCAAAAACGTGTTGCACATCCAGACCCAACATACGGAAACCCAGCAATGGGACCAGATCCAAAGAAGTTGCACCTTGACTGGCATACACCAACTTCTGACCCTTGAGTTTGCTTAACTCTTTGGCCGACTTGACACCAAACTTATCGCTCAGATAAGCCACACCCCCTGTTGGGGAGGCCATCACAACTTCCCAATTTTTGTAGTCGTAGCGAACGCGTGCATCACCAAGCAGGTACGGAAACTGGGTCGAACCCGATGTCCCCAACACCGTCAACCCATCGGGCTTGGCATTGGCAGCGAATTGGTTTGTGCCTGTGATCGAACCACCACCAGGAACGTTTTTAACCACCACATTGGGATTGCCCGGCAGGTATTTGGTCAGAAATGGTGCATTGAACCGTGCCCACACATCAGAGCCCCCACCCACCCCAAACGGGATCACCCATTCAACGGTTTTCCCAGCAAAGTTGACGTTTTGGGCGTGGGCGAAGTGCGTGCCAGACAGCGTCAAAGTCAACGCTGCAAACTGAAGCGCGCGTCCAAACTGGCGGCGGTTGAACGTGTGGTTCATGGGTGTCTCCTGTAAATCGGGTGAAATCTTTGAAATGCGGAACACGAACACCTGCATGTGCAGCGTGTAGGCGGATGATGCGACTCCCTTGCCATAAAGTGAATTGCATATTTAGAATTGATTGATTCACCACACGCATTAATCATCAGGGTTATCACGGACATGAACTTCGATATCAATGACTTGATCGCCTTTCGCGCCGTCGCAGAGCTCGGCAACTTTCGCAAAGCTGCCGAATCCATCCATATCTCACAACCGGCCTTCAGTCGTCGAATTGAAAAGCTGGAAAGTGCGTTGGGTACCCAACTGTTGGAGCGCACGACCCGAAGGGTCAACCTAACCAGTGTGGGCCGTGAGTTTGACAAGCAACTGCGTCAAATCCTAGATGCCTTGGACGTCACCTTGCTCAATATCAGGGGAGTTGCGGCCAGTCGCATGGGGGAGGTCACCATCGCGTGCGTCCCCTCTGCTGTGAACTATTTTGTTTCGGGTGTGGTGAAAGAATTCCATCAGCGGTATCCCAAAACCCGGGTTCGGATCATTGATGACAGCGCCAACCATGTGCTGATCGCCGTGGCACAAGGCGAGGCCGACTTTGGCTTGAACTTCACAGGCTCACAAGAAAACGACATTGACTTCACATCCATCTTTGAAGAGCAATTCGTCGCTGCCTGCCACAAAGACCACCCCTTGGCCAAACAAAAATCTGTTCGGTGGAGCGACTTATCGGCCTATGACTACATCTCGGTCAGCAAAGCTTCTGGCAACCGAATTTTGTTGGATCAAGCCTTGGCAGGTATGCCGCATCAGCTTCAAAGCCTATACGAAACACAGCATGGCACCACCATGATCGGCCTTGTTGAGGCTGGCTTAGGCGTGGCCGCCGTGCCAGCCATGGCCATGCCGAAAAAAGGACACCCCTTATTGGTCAGCGTCCCCTTGGTTGACCCCATCGTGAAAAGAAAGATGGGGCTCATCAAACGCCGCTCTGTGCAACTAACCCCAGTGGCTTTGGAACTGTACGAGATGTTCATGGAAACCAGTCGACTGGTGAACCGTCGCCGGTAACCACCCCCGCAGGCTGTTGAGGAACGCCCACGCTTGCACGC
>CAZNWS010000125.1:0-499 GCA_964576495.1 uncultured Hydrogenophaga sp.
CAAGCAGGCGCCGAGCGCGGTGGCGTCGCACAGCGGGTCGGGGCGGTGGATCAGCAGCAGGTCGATCACGTCCACGCCGATGCGCTGCAGCGAGCGGTCCACGCTGGCCGTCACGTGCGCCGGTGAGGTGTCGTAGTGTTTGACGCGGGTGCTGGGCCACTGCTGCGACAGCAGCATGATGTCGGTTTTGGTGACGATCTCGATCTGATCGCGCAGCGCCGGGCGGGCCTTGATGGCCTCGCCAAACAACGCCTCGCAGCGGTAGTCGCCGTAAATGTCGGCATGGTCAAAGGTGGTGATGCCTTGGGCCAGGCAGACGTCGATGCGCGCCAGGTTGGCATTGACGCTGGTGTCGCTGGCTTCAGACAGGCGCCAGACGCCGTAGGCCATCTGGCTGAGTTGGCGACCGTTGGGCAGGGTGATGCGGTTCATGTGAATATGGATTTCTGTAACAAGGTTCAACGGCGCACGCCGGTGCCCAAAGGCGTGGCGGGTGTGG
>CAZNWS010000125.1:509-4822 GCA_964576495.1 uncultured Hydrogenophaga sp.
CCCATAGGCCATTTGGCTCACGCGTTGTCCGTTGGGCAAAGTGATGCGTTTCATTCGTCTTGATGTTTGTTTTATTGAAAATCAGCGCCGCACACCTACACCCAACGGCGTAGCAGGTTTTGATGTGGGTACACGACCGTATTCTTGGGCCAACGACACGGTTTTGAGGTGCGGCAGCACCTTGGTGCCAAACATCTCGCACTCGTTGAGGTGCGGATAGCCCGAGAAGATGAAGGCGCGGATGCCCATCTTCATGTACTCGTGGATTTCGCTCAGGACCTGATCGACGCTGCCCACCAGCGCAGCGCCGCAACCGCTGCGCGCACGGCCCACACCCGTCCACAGGTGAGGCTCGATGTAGCCCTCGTCGTCCGCGATCTCGCGGTTGGCGCTTTGCAACGACACACCCAAGCTCTTGGCGTCGAGCGCGCGCTGGCGTATCTCTTTGCCTTTGTCGTCGTCGAGCTTGGACACCAGCTCGCGGGCGTATTCGCGCGCCTCGGCTTCGGTGTCGCGCACGATCATGTGTACCCTCAGGCCGTAGTCCAGCAAGCGGCCATGTTTCTCGGCCTGGGCGTGCACATCGCGCATGCGCTGCGCCAGCACCTCTTTGGGCTCGGGCCACATCAGGTAGGTGTCGCAATGCGCGCCACACAGGGCCAATGCGTCGGGGCTGTAGCCACCAAAGTACAAGAGCGGTCCACCGATTTGGTAGGGTCGCACGGGGTCCGTCGACAGACCCTTGAGGTTGTAAATCTGGCCCTCGTAGTTGATCTCATCCTGGGTCCAAGCCTGTTTCAGGATTTCCACCACCTCCCAGCTGCGGCGGTAACGGTAGGCGCTGTCTTCTTGCTGTCCGGGAAAGTCTGAAGAGATCACGTTGAGCGTCAAGCGGCCTTCGAGCATGTGGTCGAGCGTGGCCACGGTGCGCGCCAGCATGGCGGGCTGCACTTCGCCGCAGCGAATGGCGGCCAACATGTTCATGCGCTTGATCTGGGGTGCCATGCCGGCCACAAAGGTCAGCGTGTCCTGTCCCACTTGGTAGGAGGACGGGCACAAAATATTGCGAAAACCCAGCTCGTCGGCGCGCTGGGCGATGCGGCTGGTGTTGGCCCAGCTGCTGCGCAAGTCCCCATGCGGCACGCCCAAATGCTGGAAGTCATCGGAGCACAGGGGGGCAAACCAAGCGACTTCCGCGCCTTGAACGTCAGCACCTTTGACCGGAACAATACTCATGACACACCTTTCATTAACATGAATGAATAGTATATGAATTGAGCCAGATCAACATCAGGGTTTGCCCGGGTGGGGGCTTCTTTTGACATACTGAGCGTCATGCCTGCCTCCACGCCTGCCAAACCGCTACCGGTTTATTTGCAAATCGCCGAATTGCTGGCCCGACAAATCAAAGCGGGCTATTGGCGAAAAGGTGAGCGCTTGCCCACCGAAGCCGAACTGGCAAACAACTTGGAGGTGGCGGTGGGCACCTTGCGCAAAGCCTTGGCCCTGCTGTCTGAGCAAGGTGTGTTGGAGCGCAAACAAGGCTCTGGAACTTATGTCAAACAAGTCTCTGGAACCCAGCGCATTTATGAGTTGTTCAGACTGGAACTCAGCACCGGCCCGGGCCTGCCCACGGCACACATCGTCGACATCCGTCGACAACAGCGACCACCCCACGTCCCACCTTTGGGTGATCTGGGCTCCGCTGTCTGGCGTGTTCGGCGCTTGCGGTTTTTGAGCCAGGTACCCGTGGCAATCGAAGAAATTTGGTTCCAAGCTCAAGAGGACGTGCAACTCGGCACCGACGATTTGGGTGATTCCATGTATTTGTTCTATCAACAGCGTTTTGGGGTTTGGATCTCACGCGTTGAGGATCGTTTGAGCGCCGCGCCCACGCCCGATTGGGTCCTGCCCCCCTGCGAATTGATCGCCGGGCAATGTGCGGGCTTCATCGAGCGGTTCTCTTGGACGGCCAACAACACCTTGGCCGAATATTCCAACACTTGGTTTGACCCCCAACGTTGTCGCTACTCTTCTCGACTCAACCAATGAACCCAGCCATGAACACCTCACGACCCGCCCTTCCCGAGGCCGCTTTCGATCAACTCTTCCGCCAAGCGCACACCGCTCACGCCTTCCAAGACGCACCCCTTTCAACCGAGGTGTTGCACGCCCTCTACGATTCGATGAAGTGGGCTCCTACGGCGTTCAATGCGCAGCCCGCCCGTTTTGTTTTCGTGCAGTCAGCACACAGCAAAAGCCAATTGGCAGAGGCCCTGATGCCCGGGAATGTGCCGCAAGTCCACAGTGCCAGCGTGACCGTCATCGTGGCTTACGACACCGAATTTCAAGCGCACCTGCCCAGCCAGTTCCCGGCCTACGACGCCAAACCCCTGTTTGACAACAACCCAGCACTGACCGAAAGCACCGCCTTTCGCAACAGCAGCATGCAAGGGGCCTACCTGATGCTGGCGGCACGCGCCATGGGTTTGGACGTCGGAGCGATGTCGGGTTTTGACGCCGACAAGGTCAACCAAACCTTTTTTCCCGATGGCCGTTATCGGGTGAATTTTTTGATCAATCTAGGGGTCGCCGACCCCAAGGGCATCTACCCACGCGGCCCCAGGTTGCCGTTCGATTCTGTGGCCACCATTGTCTGAGTCAGGCTCAATCGGGCGCTCGTTCGCGCAAGGCACGCACAGAAGACCTGGCCGAACCGTGCCAGCCGCCTGTGCTCCAGCGCCACCACATCAAAGCGCCGCGGGTGAGCTCATCGGCGATATAAGCCAACCAAACGCCCACCAGCCCCCACCATGCCCCCATCACGGTGGAACCCAATGCCAAGATCAAAGCCCATGAGACCAAGCTGGCCCTGACCACAAACGCCGCATCGCCGGTGGCCCTGAGCGACGCGTTGATCACCATGTTGAACACGCGGGCGAGTTCCAAGGCGATGGACAACCAAAGCAAGCGCTGGCACAACTCGATGATGACCGGATCGCTGGTGAAGACGCGCATGAGCCAAGGCGAGGTCAGCGCCGCCGTCAACGCCAACGCCCCGGAGATCAACAAGCCATTGCGCAGGGCTTTTCTGACCATACGATCGGCTTCGCGGATGCGCGCCGCGCCCACCAAGCGCCCGACCATGATCTCCATGGCCCAACCAATGGACATGCTGCCCAGTAGCACGAGTTTGAGGATTTGCAGGGTGTAGGCATGGGCCGCCAAGGCACCCACCCCCAGTTTGGCTGTGGCGGCCACCGAGACCATGAACCCCAATCGATAGCCCCACTCCACGGCAGCACTGGGCAAACCGATGCGCAAAATCGGCTGGACCGCCAGCAGTGAACACCGCCACCAATCCCGCCCTTCGGGGCGCAGGGCCAAACGTTGTCGCCAAAAGCGCACATGCAACCAAAGACCCCAAGCACGGCTGATCAAGTAAGCCCATGCATAGCCCACCAAGCCCAGACCGGACCAATCGCCCCAACCTTGCATGAGGACCCAAGCCAACACCAAATGAACGCTGTGCATCATGACCATGATGCGCAGCGATTCACGGGCGAAGAGGTGAGCCCTCAGCACGGCCGCCATACTCAAGTTGTGTGCCTCGAGCACCATGGCTGGGGCCAAACACATCATGTACAAGCTGGCCTGGGGCAAGACCTCAGCAGGAGCGTTGAGCCAAGACAAAATCCCCGCGTGGCCGAACAGAAAAATCAAAGCCACCGCAACGCCAACCCAAGTGCTGGCCCCCAAGGCCGCAAAAGCGCTGCGCTGCACATCGCCGCTGCGTCCACGGCCCAGCGCTTGCCCAACCACCACACCGGCGCCAATCGAGAGCACGCGAAACAAGACCGACAAGGACTCCAGAACGATCTGCGTCAGGCCAAAGCTGCCGGCCGCTGCATCGGACGTGTGCGAGGCCAGGTACAAGCCCGCCACGGCCACCACCAGACCCAACACAAATTCCCCAACGATCGGCCCAGCGACGGCGTTGATGCTCTGGCGGGGCGGTGCTGAGGCGTTCAAAACGCTGGGAGCTGGGTGTTAAAGAGCGCCTATGCGTGAACCAAAGGCGAACTTCAAGCCGCTTGTAAAACCGACAAGCCACCCAAATAGGGCCTGAGCACGGCCGGCACGGTCACCGAGCCATCGGCGTTCTGGTGGTTTTCCAACACCGCCACCAAAGCACGACCCACCGCCAAACCCGAACCGTTCAGGGTGTGCACCAGTTCGTTCTTGCCTTGGGCGTTTTTGAAACGGGCCTGCAAACGACGGGCTTGAAAGGCCTCGCAATTGGACACCGAACT
>CAZNWS010000126.1:0-3074 GCA_964576495.1 uncultured Hydrogenophaga sp.
CTCGAAATACAGGACGGTGTCCACCATGTGCTCGAGCACGCGCGGCCCGGCCAGCGCGCCTTCCTTGGTGACGTGGCCCACCAGCACGATGGCCGTGCCGCTGGCCTTGGCCGCACGCGTCAGGTGCGCCGCGCATTCGCGCACCTGCGCCACCGAGCCGGGGGCCGAGGTGAGCTGCTCGGAGTACACGGTTTGGATCGAGTCGATCACCGCGATCGCCGGCTGGTGCGACTGCAGCGTAGAGAGGATTTTTTCCAACTGAATCTCGGCCAGAACATTGACCTGCGAGCCGTCCAGCCCTAAGCGGCGCGAGCGCAGCGCCACTTGCGCGCCGCTTTCTTCGCCGGTCACGTACAGCGTTTTGTGGCTGGCGCGTTGCAGCGAATCGAGCGCTTGCAAGAGCAAGGTGGATTTGCCGATGCCTGGGTCGCCGCCAATCAGCACCACACCGCCTTCAACAATGCCGCCGCCGAGCACGCGGTCGAGCTCTTCGTGGCCGGTGGGCGTGCGCTCCACATCGGCCGCTTCGATGTCGGCCAGCGGCATGACCTCGGCCGTTTTGGCCAGGGACGCGAAGCGGTTTTTGGTGGGCGCGTTGGACTCGGCCACCGATTCAATCAGGGTGTTCCAAGCGTTGCAATGCGGGCACTTGCCCAGCCATTTCGGGCTGGTGCCGCCGCAGTCGCTGCAGGTGTAGAGGGTTTTTTCTTTGGCCACCGGTGGAGTTTATGGCCTAAAGTGCGGCTGCTCACACAAAGCCCCATGCCCCGATCCCGAACCAACCCTCCACCCCAGGCACCCGAGTTGGATGACCTACGCACGGACCTCCGCTGCGTGCCGACTGCCCCGAGCCCCGCGTCGGCTGCGGCCAAGGCGCACGACTGGCAGCTGCGGCGGCTGAACCAGATCCGTGGCCAGTTGCAGACTTTGGAGGCCTTGGCACAAGCGCACCGGCCCGCCCGTCACGCCGCCTTGACCCCGTTGCAGCAGCGCCAGCGCGAAGCCATGCGCATTTTGGCCTTGTCGCTCGACGCAGCTTTGACCCGCAAGCAATGGGCGGGGGCGCAGCGCCAGATGGCCCAAGCGCGTTTGTGTGCACTGGCCCGCCCCCTGGCGCGCGCAGGCGACGCCGATATGGCCGCCTTGCACGACCGCCACCACCCCCAAACTTGGGCCGAGCTGGAGCAGCAGCGGCGTGAGCGCTGGCAAGCCCAGCACCAAGCCGATGCCGCACACGCCGAGGCCCAAGCGCAGCGCAAGGCGGCGAACAAGGCACGCCAACAAAAGAAAGCGAGCGCACCCGCGCAGGCCGCCGAGCTCGCACACGCTGAGTCGGCGCAGCAACGCTTGCGCAGCCTGTTTCGCCAACTCGCCAGCGCCTTGCACCCCGACCGCGAACCCGACCCCGAACAGCGCGCCCTCAAAACCGCGCTCATGAGCGAAGCCAATGCGGCGCACGAACGCCGCGATTGGTTGGCCTTGCTCGACATCCAACAGCGCGCTGCGCTCAGCACACCAGCGAGCCCCGCGAGCGACGCGCAGCTGGCCGAGGTCACCGTGTTGCTCAAGCAGCAGGTGGCCGATCAAGAGCGCCAACGCGCCGCACTCAACGACCGATTGGCCGCGGAGTTCGACCTGCCACCGGGCACCGGCGTGACCGCCGAGCGTTTGGCCGCGGCACTGGCGCAGCGGGTGCAGGCGCTGCAAGTGCATGTGGAGCAGATCGAGGCCGAAGCTGCGCAGGCGCAGGACGCGGCTGCGCTCACGCGCTGGCTCAAAGCACCATCCTGGCTCAGTCCAGTTGAGCGATGACGATGCTGGCTTCGTCCACCAAGGCGGTGGCGGCATGCCCCACTTTTAGGCCGTGACCGGGAGCCGCAAAACCGACCATGTGGGTGTGCGCGCTCAAGTCCAAGCTGACCTCGCCTCCGGCCACCGCGCGTGAAGCGCGCAGAACCCGACCGTTGAGTTGGTTGACCGCACTGTCCTCTGGCGCCTGGGCCACCACACTGACCGCGGTGGCTTTGCACAAGACCAAGACCTCCAGTTGGGTGCGCAGCCCCAAGAGTTGCGCGCTCTCTCGCGTGATGCGGGCGCGCAAGTTTTGGCCGCCGGGCAGTTGCAGGTGAACGCGCACTTGGCCTTGGTAAGGTTGTGTGCGCAAGACGCGGGCGGGCAATTGGTTGCGCATGCTGGTGCGCAAAGCCATGGCGGCGCGGCCGGTGCCCGAAGCCTGCAGTTGTTGCAAAGCGTGTTGGCGGGCTTGTCGCATGGCGTTCGCGGCTTGCAGCACGGCGTGACCGGCGGCGGTGAGCACCGCGCCGCCGCCACCGCTGCCCCCCACGGCCCGCTCAACCAAGGGCGTACCGGCCAAATTGGTCAAGGTCTCCAACGCTTGCCAAGCGGCTTTGTAGCTCACCCCAGCCGCACGCGCGGCTTGAGAAATGGAGCCCACTTGGTCCAAACGTTGCAGGATGTCGATGCGCTTGTCGCTGGCTTCGTGGCCCAGAAGGTCGGCGAAGGGTAGGGGTGATTTCATGCTGCCATCGTAAAGAGTAGTTGACCGCTATCCTATTTTTGAATAGCGGTGTGCTAGAGTTCCGCTATTCTAAATTTGAATAACGATTTTTCATGTTGAAAATTCAATCTGGTTGGTTGGGAATCTTTTTGTTGTTCGCGGGTGTGGCCCATGCGGGCGAAGTGACGGTGGCCGTGGCCGCCAACTTCACAGCGCCCATGAAACTCATTGCACAGCAGTTCGAACGTGACACCGGGCACAAGGCCAATTTGGCTTTTGGTGCAACGGGGCAGCTGTACGCCCAAATCAAAAACGGTGCGCCCTTTGGCATCTTGTTGTCTGCCGATACCAGCACCCCAGAAAAACTCGAGGCCGAAGGTGCGGGGGTCAAAGGCTCACGGTTCACTTACGCTGTGGGCAAGCTGGTGTTGTGGAGCAAAAAGCCTGGCTTGGTGGACGCTCAAGGTGCGGTCTTGAAGACGGGTCCGTTCGATCAATTGGCGGTGGCCAATCCCAAGCTCGCTCCGTATGGTGCGGCAGCCATGCAGGTGATCGA
>CAZNWS010000126.1:3174-4808 GCA_964576495.1 uncultured Hydrogenophaga sp.
CTGACCTTGCAGTTGGCGGCGACGACCACGGTGGTGCTCTTGTTGGTGGCCACACCGTTGGCGTGGTGGTTGTCGCAAACGAACTCCCGTTGGCGCACACCGATCGCCGCTTTGGTGACCTTGCCCTTGGTCTTGCCGCCCACGGTCTTGGGCTTTTACCTGTTGGTCTTGTTCGGGCCACAGGGGTGGGTCGGCATGTTCACCCAGTGGTTGGGCGTGGGCTTGTTGTCGTTTTCCTTCACGGGATTGCTCTTAGGCTCCATCGTGTGCTCTTTGCCTTTTGCGGTGCAGCCCATCCAGTACGCGTTTGAGGCCATGGGGCGTCGACCGATGGAGGTGGCCGCGACGTTGCGCGCCCGCCCTTGGGATGCGTTCTTCACGGTGGCTTTGCCTTTGGCCAAACCCGGTTTGCTCACCGCCACGGTTTTGAGTTTTGCGCACACCGTGGGTGAGTTCGGAGTGGTGCTCATGATCGGCGGCAACATCCCCGGCCAGACGCGCGTGGTCTCAACCCAAATCTTTGGTCATGTGGAAGCCATGGAATACGGACAAGCCCACGCGCTGGCCGCTGGCATGGTGGTGTTTTCGTTTGTGGTTTTGGTGGCCCTGTCCCGGCTCAAACAGCGCAGCGATCGGGTGCTGACATGAACGCGAGAGTGATGCTGGACCTGCGTTTGGCACGGCCAGGCTTCGACCTGTGTGTCGAGCTCAGCTTGCCAGCGCAAGGGGTCACGGTGTTGTTTGGCTCCTCGGGCTCGGGCAAGACCACGTTGTTGCGTTGTGTGGCTGGCTTGGAGCCTGCCCACGGGCGTGTACAAGTGGGCGAGGCGGTTTGGCAGGACAGCGAGCGCGGTGTGTGGACGCCGACTTGGGCGCGTGGATTGGGTTATGTTTTTCAAGAGGCCAGTTTGTTTGAGCACATGACCGTGCGCGAGAACCTGCGCTACGGCATGGAACGCGTGCGATCAGCGGGTTTGCAGGCCACATTGGACGCGGCCATTGCGCTGCTGGGTATCGGTGCGCTCTTGGATCGGCGCCCACAAGCGTTGTCGGGTGGGGAGCGGCAGCGGGTGGCCATCGCCCGCGCCTTGGCCACCCAGCCGCGCATTTTGTTGCTCGACGAGCCCTTGGCTTCCTTGGATTTCGCCCGCCGACAAGAGATCTTGCCTTGGTTGGAGCGTTTGCACCATGGGCTGCAGATCCCGGTGCTGTATGTGACCCACGCTATGGAGGAGTTGACACGTTTGGCCGATCACGTGGTGCTCATGCACCAAGGCCAAGCGGTGTTGCAAGGGGGTGTGGCCGAGGTCCTGTCCGACCCGGCATTTGCCGCTCGGGCGGGCGGGGAAGCGGGCACGGTGTTGCACGGTCGGGTCGCGGCCATTGACAGCGAGTACCACCTCACGCACATCGATCTGGACGGTTTGGTCTTGCGGGTGCCCGAGCGCGCCATGGCCGTGGGTCGCCGTGTGCGGGTGCATGTGCACGCCAACGATGTGACCGTGACGAGCGCATCGCCGTTGGACAGCTCCATGCAAAACGCGTGGCCGGGGCAGATCGAAGCCATCCACAGCGATGTTCACCCCGCGACCTGTTTGTTGGTGATTCGGCATCGACATCACCGTTGGTTGGCC
>CAZNWS010000127.1:0-4804 GCA_964576495.1 uncultured Hydrogenophaga sp.
AAGTTCTCGAACATGATCTTGTGCTTGTTGTCCTCAGGGGGCAAGCCGTTGATCTTGTCGAGTTTGTTGAGAGCAAAGTAGCGCTCGCCGTCTTTGGGGATGCGGACCTCGCCCTCGATCATGTCGCCGGTGTGCAGATTGAAGCGGCGGATTTGGCTCGGCGAGATGTAGATGTCGTCGGTGGACGCGGTGAAGCTCGTGTCCATGTTGCGCAAAAAGCCAAAGCCGTCGGGCAAGACTTCGAGCACGCCGTCGGCGTTGACGAGTTCGCCGCCTTTGGCGCGCTTTTTGATGATGGCAAACATCAGTTCTTGTTTGCGCATGCGGCCGGTGTTCTCGATTTCGAGGGCTTCGGCCTGCTTGAGGACTTCAGACACGTGCAGTGCCTTGAGTTCGTTGAGGTGCATTTAAATCACTCCAAGGAGGAGGTGAGTCAGGAATCGGGGGGGGAGTGCGTTCATGGCCACGGGTTTTGGGCGCTAACGCTAGGGGTTGTGTGGCCGTTGGGTAAGGCCTAACACCTAGATTATGACAGGAAAAAATCAGAACTCTGCGCACGCACAGATCAGCTGTGCGTGCGATCTGTGCATCAAGCCAGCTGTTGATCGATGAAAGCGGTGAGTTGAGCCTTGGTCAGGGCGCCCACTTTGGTCGCGGCAATTTGGCCATCTTTGAACATGATCAGGGTGGGGATGCCACGGATGCCGAACTTGGCGGGCACATCGCGGTTGTCATCGACGTTGACCTTGGCCACTTGGACCTTGCCTTGGTAAGCACCGGCAACTTCGTCCAAGATGGGTGCGATCATTTTGCAAGGACCACACCACTCGGCCCAAAAATCCACCAAAACGGGGGTTTTCGATTCCAGCACATCGGCTTGGAAGCTGGCATCAGAAACGTGTTTGATCAGGTCACTTGCCATGATTCATCCTAAAAACGTTGAACAAGGAGGTTACAGTTTGCGTCTATCTCGGATCTCATTAGGTCCAAGGCAACAGTCTAGACATTGTGACAGAAACGCTCAGACCATGACGATCGCCGACGCGACAGCCCCCGATCCCTTCGCATCAGACCCGGAGCACCCCACGTCGCGACAGTGGCGGCGCTGCATGCAGGCCTTGGCAGAGGATTGCCGGACCCGGTCGATCAATCCTGCGCGTGTCGTTGTGTTGGTGCCTTACGCTCAGCTCATGAGCGAGGCCCGAGCCGCTTGGGCCGAGGTGCAGCCTTCGGGCTTTGTGCCGCAGTTCCTGACCACACGGCAATGGGCCAGCAGCGCTGAAGCTTTTGAGCCAAGCAGTATGGATTTCAGTGGCGACTGGGCCCGCGACGCTTGGGTAGCCGAAGCCTGGGTGCAACGCCACGCAGGCCCAGCGGGCATGGGTTCACTCATGGCCAGTCGATTGATGGAATCGACCCAACAGATCGCACCCTTGGCTGCGGCGGTGCCACCCAAGGACCGGCGCGCTTGGGCGCAAGCCGTACAAGCTCAGTGGTCACCCATGCCATCGTCTTTGCAATGGGAGGTTTGGTTGGCCCAGTTGTCGTTGGTGTGGGCGAGCAGTTCGGCTTACGCCACCGACGTTTTGTGGTCTGAGCGCATGGCTCCGGGTGTGTGTGCCGACACCTTGGTGGTGCTCACCGGCTTGCAAGCTGACCCGTTGGTCGAGGCCTTGGCGCAGCACTGGGGCGAACGCGCAACGCGGTGGGCCTTGTGGAACGAAGCCACGCCCATCCGAGCGGCCTACGGTCATGCCTGTGAGGACACCGAAGACGAGGCCCAGCGTGCCGCCGCTTGTGTGGTTCGTCATCTCAACGCGGGGCGATTGCCCGTGGCTTTGGTGGCCAACGACCGTTTGCTGACGCGTCGGGTCAGCGCCTTGCTGCAAGCCCAGTCGGTGGTGTTGCGCGATGAAACGGGTTGGATGTTGTCGACCACCCGTTCGGCTGCAGCGCTCTTGGGTCTTTTGAGGGCCGCTGCGCCAATGGCCCGCATGGACGAGGCCTTGGATTGGTTGAAAAGCTCGCCGGCATACGCGCCCAAGCAGATCATGGCCTTGGAGCAACGAGCCCGCCGCCAGCGTTGGGGTTCGGTCGGTGCGGCCATGCTGGGTGCGCCTGAGGGATGGCCTGAAGGGGCCGTGGCCTTGTTGCAAGGATTGCAGGCACCGCGTGCCCTGGATCAATGGATGACAGACTTGTCCGGTGCGTTGGAAGCCTGCGGTTTGTGGTCGGTGTTTTCTCACGACAGCGCCGGGCAATCGATGTTGCGCGTTTTGCGATTGGCACCGGGCACAGGCCAAGAGCTGGTGGCACTCGCCGAGGCTGCGGCGGCACTCGTGGGGGCCAAGCGCAGCCACCGAGCACTTTCGCTGGCCGCCTTCACGGCTTGGGTGCGCGATGTGTTGGAGTCCACTCGGTTTGCGCCACCTCGCCAAGCCGATGCCTCGGTGGTGGTTTTGCCCATGGCCCAGTTGCTCGGACGCACTTTCGCCGCCGTGGTGGTGCCAGGCTGCGACGAGGTCAACCTCAACCCGAGTCCTGAAGTGCCCGGTCAATGGACCTTGGTCCAGCGCGAGACCCTGGGCCTGCCTTCGCGCGCCGATCTGGCGCGAACGGCTGGGGCTGCTTGGCAGGTGGTGCTCGCACAAGCCCATGTGGATGTGCTGTGGCGAACCCAGGACGGAGGCGACGTTCGTTTGCCCAGCCCTTGGATCTCGGCCGCGCAACGCCAAGCCTTATGCTTGGCGGGTTCGGAGCCTCGGCAGACCTGGGTGGGGGACCTGAGCGTGGCCCCACCACCCACGCCCACCGCGCAAGCCCTGTTGCCCGAGGTTTTGTCGGCCAGCGCTTACCAAGACCTCCGCGACTGCCCATACCGTTTTTTTGCTCTGCGGGCGTTGCGTTTGAACGTGCCCGACGAGCTGGAGGCTCAAGCCGATGCGCGAGACTGGGGCAATTTTTTGCACCGCACACTCAAGTCGTTTCACGAGTCTCGGGGCGATACCCGTCCAGGCAAAGATGCCGATCGCGACGCACTGGAGCGGTGTGCACAAGCTACTCTGGACGAAATGGGCTTGGTCCAAAACCCCGCTTTTGTACCGTATTTGGCGGGTTGGCCAGCGGTGCGTGAAGGTTATTTGGCTTGGTTGCCTGGCCACGAGGCACGGGCCACGTTTGACCGTGCCGAGACACGCCTGACGGCCTCGGCCGGTCCTTACAAATTGGTGGGCGAAATTGACCGCATCGACCGCGTGCTCAGCGATGGGGTCATGCTCGATTGGGTCATGGACTACAAGTCCGAGAGCCCCGAAAAAACCCGTCAGCGCGTGAAGAACCCGTTTGAAGACACGCAGCTAGCCTTTTACGCCGCACTGCTGCCTCAAGGACCGGTGCGCGCAGGCTACCTCAGTTTGAGGGACGGACGCACGCAAGGGGTCGAGAAAGCCACCACCATGTTCGAACAAAAGGACATCGAGGCGGCCCGAGACGCCCTGCTTGCTGGCGTGCAAGCCGATCTGGAGCGCATCGAACAAGGCCACGCATTACCGGCTTTGGGCGAGGGCGCCGCGTGCGAATACTGCCGTGCGCGTGGTCTGTGTCGGAAAGACTTTTGGGAGACACCGGCATGAGCGCGGCATTTCAAATCAATGGCCGTGTCGTGTCGGTGGCCGAGTTTTACGCGCGCGCCTGTGACCCCCAGCGTTCGGTGGCTGTGGAAGCTTGTGCGGGCGCAGGCAAAACTTGGATGCTGATCGCGCGCATCGTGCGAGCTTTGCTCGAAGGCTGTGAGCCGCAAGACATATTGGCCATCACCTTCACCAAAAAGGCGGCCGCCGACATGCGCAAGCGTTTGGGTGAAGCCTTGGCCGAGTTCGAAAACATGGACGAGGTCCGAGCCCTTGAGGCCTTGAAGGCCCGAGGTGTGGCTGAGCCTCAAGCCAGCGCATGGGTGCAGCCGGTGCGCGAACTCGCCGCCCGGATCTTGGCCAGTGGCCGCCCGGTTCAGGTGCGCACCTTCCACAGTTGGTTCGGCGCACTGTTGCGTAACGCACCCGTCTCGGTGCTGCAGGCGCTCAAGTTGCCCTTGCAATACGAATTGCTCGAAGACGATGGCAAGGCCATTCCACTGTTGATGCCACTCTTTTATGCAGCGCTGAAAAATGATGCCCAGATCCACCAAGACTTCGTGCAAACCGTGGCCTTGTTTGGCCGCAGCAGCACCGAAAAAGCGCTGACCGAGGCGCTGCGCAAGCGTGTGGAATTCACCTTGGCCGATGCCCAAGGGGTGGTGGACACCTCGGTTCAGACGTTTGCCCAGCGTTACCCGCATTTGGCCGGATGGCCCACCCCTGAGGCTTCGCTGAGCACGCCTGCGGCACGTGCGCGATGGCTGGCGTGGGCCAAGGACTTGGGGACCGAAAGCAACGTCACGCCGCGCAATGCCGCCAACGACATCATCCATGCCTTTGAGCTGGGTGAGAGCCCGGTTGAGGAGACCGAACGTTTGGCTCGGTTACGTCAAGCCTTGTTTGTTCAAAAAGAAGACCGGTTGAGCAAAAACTTAGAAAAGTTCGCCGCCGCCAAAGCCGCTGAGGCCGAGTTGACCGAGTGTTGGCGCGCGCACCAGCAGCACCAGGCTTGGTTGCACCACCAGCGCATGGCACGCTTGACGCGGGTTTTGCTCGAGACCTACCGCCAGCTCAAACACGAACGGGCATGGGTCGACATGAACGACATCGAAGGTGCGGCCCAGCGGCTCTTGTCCGATGCCGAACTCTCGGGTTGGCTGCAGCAGCGCTTG
>CAZNWS010000128.1:0-4793 GCA_964576495.1 uncultured Hydrogenophaga sp.
GACACGCTGCGCACCGGATGTGTGTGGCGTGACCCCCTCTGTTTGAAACCTGAGAGATTCACCGAACGAGGTTCGGCTTGCTCCTGCGGTGGGCCGAGGGGACGAACCTCGGTCGCTCTTCAGAGTGTGTGGAGCGCAAGCTCCTGATCGCATCGGTCCTTTTGCCTGAGAGTTTCCGGGGTGGTTGCTCCTTCGGCGGCACCCTTGAAGGGTGATCTCTCCCGATGCGATGTCTTATCTTAAGCGTAGTCTCCCACCGGCACACAGCTGCAGAACAGGTTGCGGTCGCCGTAGACGTTGTCCACGCGACCCACCGTCGGCCAGTACTTGGTGTTGACCGACTGTGCGCCGGCCGCTGCGCCCACTTCGCGGCTGTAGGGCTTGGTCCATTCGCCACTGAGCAGGCTGGCCGCGGTGTGCGGGGCGTTTTTCAGGGGGTTGTTGTCCTTGGGCCAGACGCCGTTTTCGACTTGGCGAATCTCTTCGCGGATGGCGATCATGGCGTCGATGAAACGGTCGAGTTCTTCCCGGGTTTCACTTTCGGTGGGTTCGACCATCAGGGTGTTGGCCACGGGGAAGGACAGTGTGGGCGCGTGGAAACCGTAGTCCATCAGGCGCTTGGCGACGTCTTCGGCCATGACGCCGCAGCTGTCTTTGAAGTGGCGCAAGTCCAAGATGCACTCGTGCGCCACATGGCCGCTTTCGCTGGCGTAGAGCGTGGGGAAGTGTTCGCTCAAGCGTTTGCTGATGTAGTTGGCGCTCAAGATGGCCGCTTCGGTGGCCAGCTTCAAGCCTTCGGCACCCATCATGCGGATGTACATCCAGCTGATGGGCAACACGGCCGCGTTGCCCAAGGGGGCAGCGGACACCGCGCCCACGCCGTTGACCTTCACGCCAGCGGTGGCGTGGCCAGGCAGGTAGGGCACGAGGTCTTTGACCACGCACACCGGACCCACGCCGGGGCCGCCGCCGCCGTGCGGGATGCAGAAGGTTTTGTGCAGGTTGAGGTGGCTCACGTCGCCGCCGAATTCCCCGGGCGCGGCCACGCCGACCAAGGCGTTCATGTTGGCGCCGTCCACGTACACACGGCCACCGTGCTGGTGCACCAAGGCGCAGAGTGCTTTGACCGTGGTCTCGAACACGCCGTGGGTGCTGGGGTAGGTGATCATGACCGCAGCCAGGTTGGCGCTGTGTTGTTCGCACTTGGCCTTGAGGTCGGCCATGTCCACATTGCCGTTGGCATCGCATTGCGTCACCACGACTTGCATGCCCACCATCTGGGCGCTGGCGGGGTTGGTGCCGTGGGCGCTGGAGGGAATCAAGTAGATGTTGCGGTGACACAACCAAGCGCGCAGCGGCTCGTCGAGCTGTTGGTAACCGGCCAATTGGTCGGCGGGTGCGAAGGGGTGCACGCCAGCAAATTCGGGCCAGGTGATGGGAATCATCTCGCTGGTGGCGTTGAGCTTCATGGTGCAGCTGCCCAGCGGGATCATGCTGCGGTCCAGCGCCAAATCTTTGTCGGACAAGGCTCGGATGTAACGCAGCATGCCGGTTTCGGAGTGGTGGCTGTCGAAGACGGGGTGCTGCATGAAGGCGCTGGTGCGCACCAGAGCGTCGGGCCAGGCCAGGCCCACGCGGGCGGCCAGCGCGTCGAAGTCGGGCAGGGATGGCTTGGCTGTGGGGCACACGCCCGGCTGGGCGAACAGCGACCACAGCAGGGCCACGTCGTCGCGGGTGGTGGTTTCGTCCAAGCTGATGCCCACGCGGTCGGGGCCGGCGTGGCGCAGGTTCAGGCCGTGGGCTTTGGCCAAGGCGTGCACGGCGGCAGGGTTCTTGAGCTGCACTTCGATGGTGTCGAAGAACTGCTCGCTGCTCAGGCGGTGACCGATCTGTTTGAGGCTCTGGGCCAAGACGGCCGTGTAGCGGTGCACGCGCTGAGCGATGCGCTTGAGGCCTTCGGGGCCGTGATAGACCGCGTACATGCTGGCCACCACCGCAGGCAAAACCTGAGCGGTGCAAATGTTGGACGTGGCTTTTTCGCGGCGGATGTGTTGCTCGCGGGTTTGCAAGGCCAAGCGGTAAGCGGGGTTGCCGTGGCTGTCCACGCTCACGCCGACCAAGCGGCCGGGCATGGAGCGTTTGAACGCGTCGCGGCAAGCCATGTAGGCGGCGTGTGGGCCGCCGGCTCCCATGGGCATACCGAAACGTTGGGTGGTGCCGACCACGATGTCCGCACCCCATTCGCCGGGAGGCGTCAACAAGGTCAGGGCCAAGAGGTCGGCCGCAACGATGACGGTGCCGCCACGCGCTTTGTATTGAGCGACCCAATCGCGCAGGTCGCGCACCTGGCCACTCACACCAGGGTATTGCAGCAAAACGGCGAAGCTGTCGTGTTGCAACGCTTCGTCGCCGGTGCAGGTGCGCACCTCAATACCCAATGGCTGGGCGCGGGTTTCAATGACCTCGCGGGTTTGGGGCAAGACCTGCTCGTCCACATAGAACACCTGCGACTTGCCGCTGGCCATGCGCAAAGCCAGTGTCATGGCCTCGGCGGCGGCGGTGGCTTCGTCAAGCATGGACGCGTTGGCGATGTCCATGGCGGTGAGGTCGGTGACCATGGTTTGGAAGTTCACCAAGGCTTCCATGCGGCCTTGCGAAATTTCGGCTTGGTAGGGCGTGTAAGCGGTGTACCAAGCGGGGTTTTCCAAGATGTTGCGCAAGATCACGCCGGGCGTGTGCGTGCCGTAATAGCCTTGGCCGATGAAGCTCTTGGCCACGACGTTGCGCTGGGCAATGGCCTTGAGCTCGGCCAGCGCGGTCGCTTCGCTCACCGGCGCGGGCAGTTGCATGCCTTGGCTGCGCGCGATGCTGCGTGGCACGATGGCGTCGATCAGCGCACGGCGCGAAGCCGCACCGATCACCGACAACATGTGCGTCTCGTCGTCAGGCCCCAAGCCCACGTGGCGAGCCACAAATTCAGAAGGGTTTTCCAATTCGCCCAAGGGCTTGAGAGAAGACATCAACATCATCGATTCCTAAGTGCAAAGCCATCCACCCGCGAGTTAGGCGGTCAGTTTTTGGTAGGCGGTTTCGTTGAGCAGCGCGGTCAACTCGCTGTCTTGGCTGAGTTGGACCTTGAAGAACCAACCCGCGCCCATGGGGTCGCTGTTGGCCAAGGCGGGGTCGTTGCGCAGGGTTTCGTTGACTTCGGTGACCGTGCCGCTGACGGGCATGTACACGTCGGCAGCCGCTTTGACGGATTCGACCACGCCGGCCACGGCTTTTTGCGCGAAGGTGGCGCCCACGGCGGGCAGGTCCACAAACACCACGTCACCCAAGGCGTCTTGGGCGTGGTGGGTGATGCCCACGGTGGCGATGTTGCCGTCCACGGTGATCCATTCGTGGTCTTCGGTGTAGTAAGTGGTCATGTCAATCGCTCCTAAAAAATGAAAGTGAAAAAGGGTTCAGCCGCGGTGGTAGCGGTTGGGGACAAAGGCGAGCAGGCCGACGCGGCGGCGCGTGAGGGCTTGGCCGTCCAACTGCGCGAGTACGGTGGCCGCACCCATAAAGCCACCCGATCGTTCGCCACCGGTGCGGCGCACCTTTTGGATGGCCCAGTTCAGGCCGGCTTCGGTGGGGGTGGTGCTGGTGTCGATGTCGTTGCCGTACAAGCACAGACCCGCTTCCAAGCGCAGCGAATTGCGCGCACCCAAACCAATGGGTTTGACCTCGGGTTGGGCCAAAAGCGCACGGGCGAAGGCGTCGGCCACATTGGCGGGCAGGGATATTTCAAAGCCGTCTTCTCCGGTGTAGCCGCTGCGCGTGAGGTAAATGTCGCTGCAACCGTTCCACTGCGCGGCCATGCCGGTCATGAACACCAAGCCTTCCACGCCCGGGATCAAGCGCTGCAAAGCGCTCACCGCATGGGGGCCTTGCAAAGCGAGCAGGGCGCGGTCGAACTGCGCTTGCACGGTGCACAAGCCGCCGATGTGCTGCTCGATGTGGGCCAGGTCGCCGTGCTTGCATGCGCCGTTGACGATCACAAAGATGTCTTGGCCACGGTTGACGAACATCAGGTCGTCGATGATGCCGCCGGCTTCGTTGAGCAAGAGGCCGTAGCGCTGCTTGTTCAGGCCCAATCCGGCCACGTCCACGGGCACCAAGCGTTCAAATGCTGCCGCGGCGCCCGGGCCAATCAGGCGCAGTTGGCCCATGTGGGACACATCAAACAAGCCCGCAGCCGAGCGGGTGTGCAGGTGTTCTTGCATCAAACCCATGGGGTATTGGACGGGCATGCTGTAACCCGCAAACGGCACCATGCGCGCGCCGAGTTCGAGGTGCAAGTCGTTGAGGGGGGTGGTCAGCAGGGAAGAGGCGTCGGACACAAGCGGCTTTCAAAAAGGGCAGGCCTCCATGCGGAGGTTCAACACGGTTCATCCGTGCGCTGCCCCACTGTCCGCTTTACCTGAGAGATTCACGCGGGCGATGCCGCATTTGCTCCTTCGGTGGGCCCAACCGTGGGCTGGGCCTCTCTCCAGGGGGGTACACAGGCCTTGCGGCCCATGGTTGCCAGTCCTTTTGCCTGAGCGTTCACCAACCCAACGGTTGCCTGCGCCTTCGGCGGCACCACTGGGGTGCACTCTCCTGACAGGTGTTTATTCTAACGGCGCTGGGATTGCCTTGGCTGACTCACATCCCTGCGTAGTTGGGCCCACCCCCGCCCTCGGGTGTGACCCACACGATGTTTTGGGTGGGGTCTTTGATGTCGCAGGTTTTGCAGTGCACGCAGTTTT
>CAZNWS010000129.1:0-4764 GCA_964576495.1 uncultured Hydrogenophaga sp.
GCCAAAACAGCCCCACCCCGCAAGAAGGCCGCAGCTTCTGGCGTTTATTTGAGTTCTGACCCCCTTTTTCAAGATGGCCGTTTACACCGAGGTGGCTTTTGCCGAAGCCGCCGCCCTGATCGAACAAGTGCAGTGCGGCGTGCTGACCGACTTGCGTGGCATTCAAGGCGGTATTGAAAACACCAATTATTTCGCCACCTGCGAGCACGAGGGGCAAACGCAAGAGCATGTGCTCACGGTGTTCGAGCGCCTGAGCTTTGAACAATTGCCCTTCTATCTGCACCTCATGCGCCACTTGGCCGAGCAAGGCATTCCCGTGCCCAAGCCCGCGGCCGATGCGCAAGGCGAGATCCTGCACCGCTTGTGCGACAAGCCTGCGGCCGTGGTCAACCGGTTGGCTGGGCGCAGCGAACTGGCCCCAACGCCCGCGCACTGCGCCGCGGTGGGTGCGATGCTCGCCCGAATGCACTTGGCCGGCCAAAGTTTTGATCGCCGCCAACCGAATTTGCGTGGGCTGGCGTGGTGGAACGAGACCGTCCCCGTGGTCTTACCCTACCTGAGCCCCGAGCAAAGCCAACTCATCAGCGCCGAGTTGGCATACCAAAACCACATTGCTCAAGGCTCGCTCTACGCCGCTTTGCCGCAAGGCCCAATCCACGCCGATCTGTTCCGCGACAACGTGATGTTCGACGGGGCTGAGCTCACGGGCTTTTTTGATTTTTACTTTGCGGGCTGCGACACCTGGCTGTTCGACATCGCTGTGTGCTTGAACGACTGGTGTATCGAGCACCGCAACGACGCACGCGATGGCCAAGCCCGGGGCGACTGCACCGAGGCCTTTTTGTCCGCCTACCAATCGGTTCGGCCTTTGACCGCGGCCGAGCGCCAGCTCATGCCCGCCCTGCTGCGCGCCGGGGCTTTGCGTTTTTGGCTCTCGCGCTTGTGGGACTTTCACCTGCCACGTGAAGCGAGCATGCTCCAGCCGCACGATCCAACCCACTTTGAACGGGTGCTGTGCCAACGCATCGCCCATGCCACCGACATGGCCGCTTCGGTCCTGCCCATCGCCCAAGCCGCTTGACCATGAAACTCAACCTCGTTCCTCCCCGACAAGGCCTGCTTTGGGTCCGCTTGGGCATGAAAACCTTTTGGCGTCAGCCCTTGGCCATGGCCGGTTTGTTTTTCATGTACATGGCCTCGGTCACGATCTTGAGCTTGGTGCCCACATTGGGCATTGCCTTGTCGCTGGTGCTGCTGCCGGCAGCCACCTTGGGCCTGATGGCCGCCACGCGCGAAGCCGACCAAGGTCGCTTCCCGATGCCGGTGATGCTCATCAGCGCATTTCGCCAAGGTCGCGACAACAGCCGCGCCATGCTCTGGCTAGGGGTCATGTACGCTGGCGCGCTGCTCAGCGTCATGGGCGTCTCGGCCTTGTTTGATGACGGTCAATTTGCCCGTGTGTATTTGGGTGCGGGCATGCCCAGCGAAGAAATGGTCAACGCCGAAGGCTTCATGACCGCACTCTGGGTGGGCATGGGCCTGTACATCCCGGTGGTGATGCTGTTTTGGCACGCCCCCGCCTTGGTGCATTGGCACCAAGTCAGCCCCGCCAAGAGCCTGTTTTTCAGCATCACCGCTTGTTGGCGCAACAAAGGCGCCATGCTGGTTTACGCCGCCGTGTGGATGGCTTGCTTTTTGTTCTTTGGCATGGGCTTGGCCTTGATCGGCGCTCTCTTGGGCAGCGCGCAGTTGGTGTCGGTGATGATGCTGCCGGCGATCTTGCTGATGGCCTCGATGTTCTTCACCTCGTTTTACTTCACCTTTCGCGACTGCTTTGCGGCCGACGCCGGTGACGGTCAAGCCGTGGGGCGCGTGGTGGAACGCGACGGCCTGTACGACATCGAAAAAGACTGAGCTTAGGTGGGGGTGAGTTTGGCCACCGACAAGGCCAACCACTTCACCCCATGGCGTGAAAAGCGCACCTGTGCACGGGCCTCGGTGCCTGCCCCTTCGACGGCCAACACTTGGCCTTCTCCAAACTTGTTGTGAAACACGCCCATACCGGCGCGAATGTCGGTGCCTCGGTCAGGCTCGGGGTCACTGCGCCCCAAGCCTTTGGGATCGCTGCGCTCGGCAAAGCCATGGGACCAAGCGGGTTGCACCGCCGTGGGTTTCGGACCACGGGCATAGGCGCCGGGCCACGGCGTGCTGCCATAGGCCATGGGGGCAGGCGCCAGGGGCGTGAGCCACTTCAAACATTCTTCGGGCAGCTCGTCGTAAAAACGGCTCTTGAGGTTGTAGCGCGTTTGGCCGTGCAGCATGCGGGTTTGTGAGTGGCTCAGGTACAAACGCTGTCGAGCGCGCGTGATGGCCACGTACATCAATCGCCGCTCTTCTTCCAAACCTGCGCGGTCAGCCATGGCGTTTTCGTGCGGGAACAAACCCTCTTCCATGCCGGTGATGAACACGGCATCAAACTCCAAACCCTTGGCCGCGTGCACCGTCATGAGCTGCACCGCGTCTTGCCCGGCCTGCGCTTGGTTGTCACCCGACTCGAGCGCGGCGTGCGTCAAAAACGCCGCCAACGGGCTCATGGTTTCGCCTGTCTCCTCCAGGCCATCGGATGCGGGGGTGGGCGGTTCATCGACCGCAGCACCCAGCCCTTGGCTGGCCGGGCTTTGGGTGAGCGCCGGAGCCTCGCGACCAAAGCCTTCGATGGACACGAAGCTCTCGGCAGCGTTGACCAGTTCTTCCAAGTTCTCGACCCGATCTTGACCTTCGCGCTCGGCGCGGTAGTGCTCCACCAAACCGCTGTGGTCGAGCACCAAGCGCACGATGTCGCGCAAATTCAGGCCCGTGGTTTGTTCGCGCAACACGTCCATCTTTGCCACAAAGCCGCCAATGGCAGCGCCCGCACGCCCGCTCACGCCGCTGACAGCGTCCCACAAAGAGCAACCGGAGGCACGCGCCACGTCTTGCAATTGCTCCACGCTGCGCGCCCCGATGCCTCGCGGCGGGAAGTTGACGACGCGCATGAAGCTGGTGTCGTCGTGGGCGTTTTCGAGCAAGCGCAAATAGGCCAAGGCGTGCTTGATTTCGGCGCGCTCAAAAAAGCGCAAGCCGCCGTACACGCGGTAAGCGATGCCGGCGTTGAAGAGCGCGGTTTCCACCACCCGGCTCTGCGCGTTGCTGCGGTAGAGCACCGCGATGTCTTGGTGGTGCATGCCCTCGCGGTGCAGTTGGCGGATTTCGTCGACCATCCACTGCGCCTCGGCGTAGTCGCTGGTGGCCTCAAACACCCGCACCGGCTCGCCCGCACCCGCATCGGTGCGCAGGTTTTTACCCAATCGCTGGCTGTTGTGCGAGATCAAGTGGTTGGCCGAGTCGAGGATGTTGCTGCAGCTGCGGTAGTTCTGCTCGAGCTTGATTTGGTGCTGCACCCGGAACTCGCGCACAAAGTCGGCCATGTTGCCCACGCGCGCGCCGCGGAAGGCGTAAATGCTTTGGTCGTCGTCGCCCACGGCGAACAAGGCGTTGGCGCTGTGGCCGTCTTGTGGCAGCGGGCACAGGAGCTTGAGCCACGCGTATTGCAGCTTGTTGGTGTCTTGAAACTCATCGACCAGGACGTGGCGAAAGCGTCGCTGGTAGTGCTCACGCACGGGGGCGTTGTCGCGCAACACCTCGTAGCTGCGCAGCATCAGTTCACCAAAGTCCACCACGCCCTCGCGCTGGCACTGCGCTTCGTACAAGGCGTAGAGCTCGATTTTCTTGCGCGTTTCTTCGTCCCGCGCCACCACATCGGCGGGTCGCAAACCGTCTTCTTTGCAGCCGCTGATGAAGTACTGCACCTGCTTGGGTGGGTAACGGTCGGCGTCGACGTTGTACTGCTTGCACAAGCGCTTGACGGCCGAGAGCTGGTCTTGCGTGTCGAGGATTTGGAAAGTCTGGGGCAAACCGGCGAGCACGTGGTGGGCGCGCAAAAACCGGTTGCACAGGCCGTGGAAGGTGCCGATCCACATGCCGCGCACATTGACCGGCAGCATGGCCGAGAGGCGCGTCATCATTTCTTTGGCGGCCTTGTTGGTGAAGGTCACCGCCAACACACCGGCCGGCCCGATTTGCCCAGTCTGCAACAACCAAGCGATGCGCGTCGTCAGCACCCGCGTTTTGCCGGAGCCCGCGCCAGCCAGAATGAGGGCCGGCTCAGCCGGCAAGGTCACGGCAGCAGACTGCTCAGCGTTGAGGCCTTGCAGCAAGGGAGAAGCGACGGGGGAATCAAACAACATCCCCCCATTGTAGGAAGCCTATAATCGCGCACCGGGCCCAAGATTCTTGCGCTCGGTTTTTTTTCGCCCAAACGGTGAAGAATGACCGGCACAAGCCAAGCGCTCATCTGTTCAACAACAGCCGATTCAGGAGCTTGGTTTCATGGAAATTTTTGATTACGACAACGTTTTGCTGCTGCCCCGCAAATGCCGCGTGGAAAGCCGTTCCGAATGCGATACCGGCGTGACGCTGGGCAGCCGCACCTTCCGCCTGCCGGTCGTGCCGGCGAACATGAAGACCGTCGTCGACGAGTCCATTTGTGTGTGGATGGCCCAAAACGGTTACTTCTACGTGATGCACCGCTTTGACATCGACAACGTCAAGCTCGTGCGCGACATGCACGCCCAAGGCGTCTACGCCTCCATTTCTTTGGGCGTCAAAGCCCCCGACCGCGCCACGGTGGACCAACTGGCGGCTGAAAAGCTAGTGCCCGAGTAC
>CAZNWS010000130.1:0-4740 GCA_964576495.1 uncultured Hydrogenophaga sp.
CTTTCGCGTGTTCCCCATCAGCAACTGGACCGAGCTGGATGTGTGGCAGTACATCGCCCGCGAGAACATCGCCTTGCCTTCGATTTATTACACCCACCCACGTGAAGTGGTGGAGCGCCGAGGCCTCTTGGTGCCGGTGACCGAATTGACGCCACCCAAAGACGGCGAGTCTGTGGTGGTGCGCGATGTGCGCTTCAGAACCGTGGGCGACATCACCTGCACCTGCCCGGTGGAGAGCTTGGCTGCCACGCCCGAAGCCATCGTCATCGAGACCTTGGCCGCCGATGTGAGCGAACGCGGTGCCACGCGCATGGACGACAAAACGTCGGATGCCTCGATGGAAAAACGCAAACAAGACGGTTATTTCTGAGCTGAACACCATGAACCACAACGCCCTCAAATTCATCACCTGCGGCTCGGTCGACGACGGCAAGAGCACGCTCATTGGCCGCTTGTTGGTCGACACCAAGGCCGTGTTGCAAGACCAACTGGCGGGGGTGCAGCGCTCGGGTGAAACCGATTTGGCTTTGCTCACCGACGGCCTGAGTGCCGAGCGAGAGCAGGGCATCACCATCGATGTCGCTTACCGCTACTTCAGCACCGAGTCGCGCAAATTCATCATCGGCGACGCGCCGGGGCACGAGCAGTACACCCGCAACATGGTCACCGCGGCGTCCAGCGCCGATGCGGCCGTGGTCTTGGTCGACGCCATCAAGCTCGATTGGCGCGATCCCGAATTGACCCTCTTACCCCAAACCCGCCGCCACGCTGTGTTGTTGAAACTCTTGCGCGTGCCCTCCATCGTGTTTGCCATCAACAAGCTCGACGCCGTGGACCAGCCGCAATTGGCTTACGAACACATCGTGGGGGCCTTGCGCCGATTCGCGCAAGCCGCGGGTATCACCGTCACCGCTTGGGTGCCCGTGTCGGCCCTCAAGGGTTGGAACGTGGTACAAGCACAAGCCGGTTGGTGTGGCTACGAGGGCCCGAGCCTGTTGAGCCTGTTGGAAGCCTTGCCGGTCACGCCCACCGAGACCGATGCTTCGTTGGGTTTCCCGGTTCAGTGGGTCGAAAAATGCCACGGAACCAGTGTGACCTCACAAGGCCGTCGCGTGTTTTGGGGCCGTGTGGCCACGGGGCGCGTGGCCGTGGGGCAGGCGGTCAAGGTCTTCCCCAGTGGTCAAAGCGCCGTGGTCGCTCAGGTGCTCTCGGCCACACGCCAAGCGCACACGGTGGACGCCGGTCAGAGCGCGGGCGTGGTGCTCGACCGCGAGGTGGACGTCTCCCGCGGCGATTGGTTGTGGGCCGACGCGGGCGCGCCCGAGCCCCAGACCGTTTTGAACACCACGGTCGCGTGGATGGACGACGAGCCTTTGGTGGCGGGGCGGGTGTATTGGGCTTTGCACGGCCACCGCTGGGTCAAAGCCAAGGTGCAGCGCGTGGTGCACCGCCTGGATATCAACACCCTGGATGAAGAAGCCGCCACCGAATTGCCGGCCAACGCCATTGGGCACGTGACGCTGGCCTTGCAGCAGCCGCTGCTCACGCTGCCGTTCGAGCGCTCGCGCAGCTTGGGCGCCCTGATTTTGGTGGACACCGCCACGCACCGCACCTCGGGCGCCGTGTTGGTGCAAGCGCCATGACGCCCGTGCGCACCCTGGGCAGCTGCGCCTTGGTCGGCGCAGGGCCGGGCGACCCCGATTTGTTGACCCTCAAAGCCCTCAAGTGCTTGCAAGCCGCCACGGTGGTCTTGGTGGACGATTTGGTGGCCCCGGCCATCTTGGCGCACATCCCCGCCAGCGCCCGCCAGATCGCGGTGGGCAAGCGCGGTGGCTGTCTGTCCACGCCGCAAGCCTTCATTGAAAAACACATGATCCAACTCGTGCAGCAAGGCGAGCGGGTGGTGCGCTTGAAAGGCGGCGACCCCTTTGTCTTGGGGCGCGGCGGCGAAGAGCTGGCGCACTTGCAAGCTGCGGGCATCGAGGTCGAGGTGGTCAACGGCATCACCTCGGGCCAAGCCGCTTTGACGGGCTTGGGCGTGCCTTTGACACACCGTGACCACGCCCAGGGCGTGCTGTTCATCACCGGACACGCCCAACCCGGGGCACAAGGCCCCAACTGGCCCAGTGTGGCGCAGCTGTGCCACCAGCAGCGCATCACCTTGTTGATCTACATGGGGGCGAGCCGATCGGCCCACATCCAAGCCGGTTTGTTGCAAGGCTTGCCCGCCCACACGCCGGTGGCGGTGGTGCAAAACGCCAGCCGCCCCGATCAGCGCCACGCCGTCACCACCTTGGCCGCTTTGCACGAGACCCTGCACGCCGAGGGGCTGGGCAGCCCCTGCATCATCGCGGTGGGCGATGTCTTGACCGCCTTGGCCGCTTTGCAGGAACAGGCGTCCCCACCGATAAGATGCGCGGCATGACCGACACACGTCCCCCCGCTTTGCTGTTGTTTGCCCACGGCTCGCGCGACCCCGCGTGGCGCGCGCCCTTGGACGTGGTGTGCCAGCGCATCGCTGCCCAACACCGCGGCCGTTGCGAGTTGGCTTTTTTGGAGTTCATGCGACCCGAACTGCCCGATGCGCTGGTGGCCTTGGCCCAAGCGGGTGAACGCGCCATCGTGGTCGTGCCCTTGTTCTGGGCCAGCGGTAAACACATCAAAACCGATTTGAACGAAGCCATCGCCCATTTCACCCAGCTCCATCCCGAGGTGTTGGTCCGGGTGGCCACGGCCCTGGGCGAAGCGAGCATGGTTCAAACCGCTTTGGCCGACTACGCCCTGTCATGCGCCACAATCGACCCCAAGCTTTGACACGATGGGGGTTTTGGTCATGATGGTTTTGCACCGTTTCACGGGCAGTTTGCTCGCCGCGGTCGCTCTGGCGGGTGTGCTGATGTTGTCCTACGGTTTGTATTTGCAGCATGTGGTGGGTTTGGAGCCTTGCCCCATGTGCATCGTGCAGCGCTACGCCTGGGTCTTGGTCACCCTGGTGGCAGGGGTGGCCAGCTTGAGCCCCACGCGTTGGCGCGGTGGCCTGCTGGTGGTCTTGGCTGTCTTGGCTTTGCTCGGCGCCGGTGTCGCAGCCCGTCAAAGCTGGTTGCAGTGGTTCCCACCCGAGATCATGAGTTGTGGGCGCGACCTCTTCGGCATGATCGAAGCGTTTCCTTTGAAACGCGTGATCCCCATGCTGTTCAAAGGCAGTGGCGACTGCAGTGCGGTGGACTGGACCTTCTTAGGACTGACCATCGCGAACTGGTCCTTCCTGTGCTTCATGGGTGTGGCCGCCTTGGCCGGCGCGTTGTTCTGGGTGCGCCGGCAAGCCCAAGCCCGCTGGGGTTTCAGCTGAGCTTTTTCACCAGCACCTGGCTCTTGCGGTTCCAGTTGTACTGGCGCTGACGCGCCTCGGGCAGCCAATCGGCGTTGGTCACCACAAAGCCGCGCTTGATGAACCAATGCATGGTGCGCGTGGTCAACACAAAAATGCTTTGCAAGCCTTGGGCGCGGGCCCTTTGCTCGATGCGTTTGAGCAAACGGTCGCCATCGCCTTGGCCCTGCACTTGCGGTGACACCGTCAGCGCGGCCATTTCGCCGGTTTTGGCTTCGGGGTAGGGATAGAGGGCGGCACAGGCAAAGATCACCCCGTCGTGTTCGATGATGGTGTAGTGGTCGATGTCACGCTCGAGTTCGGTGCGGTCGCGCTTGACCAGCGTGCCGTCTTTCTCAAAGGGCTCGATGAGCTGCAAGATCCCGCCCACATCGTCGGCCGAGGCTTCCCGAAGTTCTTCGAGTTTTTCGTCCACGATCATGGTGCCGATGCCGTCGTGCATGTAAACCTCGAGCAGCAAAGCACCGTCCACCCCAAACGGCAGGATGTGCGAACGCTCCACGCCTTTCTGGCAAGCCTTGACACAGTGCTGCAAATAAAAAGCCAAGTCGGTGGGCTGTGTGGCGGGGGGGGATTGGGCCAAGATTTGGCAGGCCGTGGCCAGCGGCAGCTCGGTGTCGATCGGGTTGTCCTCGCTCTCGGGCTCCAAGGGGTTCACACGAATGCCGGGCACTTCGGTCAAGAAAATCAGTTTGTCGGCCTGCAACTCAATGGCCACACTGGTGGCAACTTCTTCCATGCTCAGGTTGAAGGCCTCGCCCGTGGGCGAAAAGCCAAAAGGCGAGAGCAGCACCATGGCGTCCATCTCCAGCGAACGCACGATGCCTTGTACGTCCACTTTGCGCACCAAGCCCGAGTGCATGAAGTCGACGCCGTCGACGATGCCGATCGGTCGAGCGGTGATGAAGTTGCCTGAGATCACCCGCACCGTGGACTCGGCCATGGGCGTGTTGGGCAAGCCTTGGCTGAAGGCCGCTTCGATTTCATAACGCAGCTGCCCGGCGGCTTCTTGGGCGCAGTCCAGCGCCACGCTGTCGGTGATGCGCGTGCCGTTGGCGTAATGAGGGGTGTGTCCTTTGGCCGCGAGCTGTTCGTTGACCTGGGGTCGAAAGCCATGCACCAGCACGATCTTCACCCCCAGGGCCTGGATCAGGGCCAGGTCTTGCACCACGTTTTGCAAGCGGCCGGCCGCGATCGCTTCGCCCGTGAGTCCCACCACAAAGGTCTGTTGGCGGAACTTGTGGATGTAGGGCGCCGCCGACCGGAACCAGGGCACGAGGGTGAAGTTGAAGACGTTGGACATGGCAGTGGCGGGGGAGGGCGTTGGGACACCGGATAATTCGGGCCTTCCC
>CAZNWS010000131.1:0-4716 GCA_964576495.1 uncultured Hydrogenophaga sp.
GTGAGAGGGGTATTTCTCAGCCCAGCCAAACTTTGGCGGGCACCCCCGGTGAAGGCTCGATTGTAGGACGAAGGCAAAGCACGGGTTGTTGACCCAGTCACCACCATGGTTATGCATTTAATTCATAAATCGATTGAGACTTGGCCTTGGACAGTGCCCATCGGTGTGCGTAAGCTTCGCGTCACCTTCACACCCAGTGAAACCTTAGGGACACCATGAACCACCACGCTGCACACGCACAAGCCGCTCACTCACCCGCCGCCCTGACCGCAACCCTGCCGTCGTACTTGGATGCCCAGCACCTCGGACCTTGGGGCATTTACCTGCAACAGGTCGACCGCGTCACCCCCTACTTGGGCTCCTTGGCGCGCTGGGTCGACACGCTCAAGCGCCCCAAACGAACGCTCATCGTCGATGTGCCGATTCACTTGGACGACGGCACCGTGGCCCACTTCGAGGGCTACCGCGTGCAACACAACACCAGCCGTGGCCCGGGCAAAGGCGGTGTGCGTTTCCACCAAAACGTGACGCTCTCAGAAGTGATGGCTTTGTCGGCATGGATGTCGATCAAAAACGCCGCCGTCAACGTGCCCTACGGTGGCGCCAAAGGTGGCATCCGGGTCGACCCGCGCCAACTCTCCATGGGTGAGCTCGAGCGCATGACACGCCGCTACACCAGCGAGATCGGCTTGATCATCGGACCCAGCAAAGACATCCCCGCACCCGACGTGAACACCAACGAACAGGTCATGGCATGGATGATGGACACCTACTCCATGAACGAGGGTGCCACAGCCACCGGCGTGGTCACGGGCAAGCCGGTTGACTTGGGTGGTTCATTGGGTCGACGAGAAGCCACCGGCCGCGGTGTCTTCACCGTGGGCGTTCA
Source organism: uncultured Hydrogenophaga sp. (assembly GCA_964576495.1). GTDB lineage: Bacteria > Pseudomonadota > Gammaproteobacteria > Burkholderiales > Burkholderiaceae_C > Hydrogenophaga. The sequence goes on from CAZNWS010000131.1 coordinate 890, forward strand.
ATCCGCACAGCGCATCGGCATGGACATTTCACAGGCCCGGGTGGCTGTGCAAGGCTTTGGCAACGTGGGCGGTGTTGCTGGCAAGCTCTTCGCTCAAGCCGGTGCTCGCGTGGTCGCGGTGCAAGACCACGGTGGCACGGTCTACCGCGAAGCGGGTTTGGATGTCCCGGCCTTGCTGGCCCACGTGGCGCAGCGCGGCACCGTGGCGGGCTTTGCCGACGCCGAGGTGCTCGATGACGATGCGTTTTGGTCCGTGCCATGTGACATCCTGATCCCCGCAGCGCTGGAGCAACAAATCACCGAGCACAACGCCCACCGCATCCAAGCGCGCTTGGTCATCGAAGGCGCCAACGGCCCCACCACGCCCCAAGCCGACGACATCTTGAACGACCGCGGTATCTTGGTCGTGCCCGATGTGATCGCCAACGCCGGTGGGGTCACGGTGAGTTACTTTGAGTGGGTGCAAGACTTCTCGAGCTTTTTCTGGAGCGAAGACGAAATCAACGCCCGTTTGGTTCGCATCATGCAAGAGGCCTTTGCCGCGGTGTGCCAAGTGGCCGATGATCACCGCGTGAGCCTGCGCACCGCCACTTTCATCGTGGCCTGCAAGCGCATCTTGCACGCCCGCGATTTGCGCGGCCTATACCCTTGAAGACTCAGGCGTCTTGCCAGTCCAAGGGCCACTGGCCCGAGCTCACTTGTTGCCACCACCAAGCGCCCACCAGCGTCTTGCCGTCGATGACTTGACCGTCGCGACACCAAGCGCTGAGCTCGGTGAAGCTGGCACTGAAAACATCCAAGAACTCGCCCTCATCGAGCGAACGATCGCCCAAACGCAAGCCTCGGGCAAACCAAATCTCGATGCGTTCATCGGCGTAACCGATGGTGGGTGCCATCACACCCGCGCGGGCCCACTGCGCGGCTTGGTAGCCGGTCTCTTCGCGCAACTCGCGCTGAGCGCAGTGCAATGCGGTCTCAGCCGGGTCCAGTTTGCCCGCGGGAAATTCAATCATCACCTGCCCCATGGGGTGACGGTATTGGCGCTCCATCACGGCACGGCCGTCATCGAGCAAGGCGATGATCATGACCGCACCGGGGTGCAAGACATATTCGCGTGTGGCGCTCTGGCCGTTGGGCAGTTGCACGGTGTCGCGCACCACATGCAGAAAATGACCACGCAGAACCGTCTCTTGCGACAGACGCGTCTCGCTCAGGCCGTCGCTGCTCATGAGGTGATCAAGCGTGGCGCTTGAAGAGGTAACGGTAAACGAAACCTGGGAAAGCGAAGGTCAGGAACAGCGAGGCGGTGGTGGCGTAGAACTCCCACCCTTGTGGGTAGATTTGGCCGGTGTATTGCTCCAAGCCCAAGCCCACCGCACCGACCACGAAATACCACACCACCAACTCCATGGCGTGGATGCCGACGTGCTTGGCCTGCGCGCGCGGCCAAACCAACAACCATCGGTTGTTCAAAAAGGGGGCATTGGCCGCCAAAAAACCGACCCCCAAGACCAACATCACCAAAGCATCGGTGTTCATGGTTTATTGGCTCAAAGAAGACACGGCTTGGGCACACAAAGCCATCAGTCCACCGGGGAAGATGCCCAGAATCAGGACCAAAGCGCCGTTGATGGACAACACGGTTCGAACCTCGGCGCTGCCGCCCACGGCCTCGGTTTGTGTGGGAGCGTCAAAGTACATGACCTTGACCACACGCAGGTAATAGAAGGCGCCGACCAAGGACATCATCACCGCAAAGACGGCGAGCCAGAGGGCCCATGCTTGTGATGAAGCCATCAGGGCTTGCAGAACCGAGAGCTTGGCGTAAAAACCCACCATCGGTGGCACGCCCGCCAGCGAAAACATGCAAATCGCCATCACCCCAGCAAACAACGGGCTGCGGCGGTTCAGACCGGCCAAGTCGGCCAAGTTCTCGGCTTCAAAGCCGCGGCGCGACAAGAGCAGAATCACACCGAAGGTGCCCAAGGTGGTCAGCACATACGTGATGACATAGAACATGGACGCGCCGTAGGCGTTGGCCGTGTTGTCGGCCGCGCCAGGCACCACACCGGCCACCAAAGCCAGCAGCATGAAGCCCATCTGTGCGATGGTGGAAAACGCCAACATGCGCTTGAGGTTGGTCTGGGCTATGGCCGCCAAGTTACCGATCAGCAATGACGAAACGGCCAGCACCGCCAACATTTGTTGCCAGTCAAAGGCCAGTGGCTGAAGGCCTTCGACCAACAAGCGCAAGACGATGGCCAAGGCCGCCAATTTGGGCGCGCCACCGATCATCAACGTCACCGCGGTCGGGGCGCCGTGGTAAACGTCGGGCACCCACATGTGGAACGGCACCACACCGAGCTTGAAGGCCAAGCCGGCGACCACAAACACCAAGCCCAACACCAAGACTTGTGAGGAACCCTTGAGGGTGGCTTCACCGCCCGCGATGGCCTTCATGACTTCACCCAGCTGCAAAGAGCCGGTGGCGCCATAGACCAAAGACAAGCCGTACAGCAAGAAGCCGCTGGCGAGTGCGCCAAGCACGAAGTACTTCATGGCCGCTTCGCTGGAGGCGGCGTTGTCGCGGCGCAAGGCCACCAAGGCGTAGCCCGAGAGGGTCAAGAGTTCCAAGCCCAAGTAGATCACCAAGAAGTGATGGCCGGAGATCATCACGAACATGCCCAACAGCGAGAACAGGCCCAAGGTGAAGAGCTCACCACCGCGCAACATGTCACGCTCAGCCGAGTAGGCACGACCGTAAGAAAAAGTGACCATCATGGCCAAAGCCGCAGAGGCTTTGAGCCAATTGCCCATGGGGTCGCTCACCACTTGGCCACCGAAACCGACGAGGGTCTCACCGGTCATGGCGACGGTGGCGGTCAAAAGCACGACCGCCGCCAGCGTGAGCTGGGTCAAGCCATAGGTCAGGCCACGCAGAGGCGTTTTCACGCCCAGGTCCAGCAGCGCGATCACGCACGCCATGCCCAGCAAAAGGATTTCAGGGTAAGCCGTGATCCAGCTGATGTTGTCAATCATGTCGGCACTCTCTTTGTGTCTTGTGCAATCGGTTCTTCAAACGGTCAGGGTCGACCGCTCAGGGCAATTTGGAGATGGCCACGTGGCGCAGCAACTCGATGACGGAGGCGTCCATCACGTCGGTGAAGGGTTTGGGGTAGACGCCCATGAAGAGCACGGCCACACCCAGAACGGCCATCACCAAGAATTCGCGTCCGTTGATGTCGGTCAAAGCTTTGACATGGTCGTTGGCGGGCGCACCCAAGTACACGCGCTTGAACATCCACAAGGAATAGGCTGCGCCAAAAATCAAGGCCGAGGCCGCCGCCGCGCCCACCCAGAAGTTGGCTTTGACGGCCGCCAAGATCACCATCCACTCACCCACAAAACCGGCGGTACCGGGAAGGCCGCAGTTGGCCATGGTGAAGAGCAAGGCAAAGGCGGCGAACTTGGGCATGGTGTTGACCACACCGCCGTAGTCGGCGATTTCACGCGAGTGCACGCGGTCGTACAACACACCGATCGACAAGAACATGGCCGCTGAGACAAAACCATGGGCGATCATTTGCACGATGGCGCCGGAAACGCCCAGGTCGCTGAAAACGAAGAAGCCCAGGGTCACAAAACCCATGTGCGCCACCGACGAGTAAGCCACCAGCTTTTTCATGTCTTGCTGCACCATGGCCACCAAACCCACGTAGACCACCGCCACCAAAGACAAGGCGATCATCAGCCAAGCCCACTCTTGCGAGGCGTCGGGCAGGATCGGGAGCGAGAAGCGCAAGAAACCATAAGCGCCGAGCTTGAGC
>CAZNWS010000132.1:0-4714 GCA_964576495.1 uncultured Hydrogenophaga sp.
CCTTGGGCTGTGGCCTTCACCGACATTGGCTTGACCGGTTTCTTGGCCGGTGTGGTTTTCTTGGCCATTTTGGTCGTGGGCTTTGCTTACGAATGGAAAAAAGGCGCCCTCGACTGGGAATGAGCCTGTCGACTTTTCCTTGCATGAATCTGCACACACACTTCGGAGCGTCTCATGATTGAAGGTGTATTCAAAGAAGGTTTCGTCACCACCAGCTACGATGCGGTGGTGAATTGGGCCAAAACGGGCTCTTTGTGGCCCATGACCTTCGGTTTGGCCTGTTGCGCCGTCGAAATGATGCACGCGGCCACGGCCCGTTACGACCTGGGTCGTTTCGGCGCTGAGGTGTTTCGTGCCAGCCCGCGCCAGTCCGACCTGATGATCGTCGCCGGTACCCTGTGCAACAAAATGGCCCCGGCCTTGCGCAAGGTCTACGACCAGATGGCCGAGCCCCGTTGGGTCTTGTCCATGGGCTCGTGCGCCAACGGTGGTGGTTACTACCACTACAGCTATTCCGTGGTGCGCGGCTGCGACCGCATCGTGCCGGTGGACGTCTACGTGCCGGGCTGCCCACCCACGGCCGAAGCGCTGATCTACGGGATCATGCAGCTGCAGCAAAAAATTCGCCGCACCCACACCATCGCTCGGGCCTGAGGCCGGCGCTCTTCCTCACGATCTGGACCCCAAAGAACGCCCATGACCGAGTTTGCCGTATCCCCCGAATCGTTGATGCACACACTGAACGAGCGCTTGTCCTCGTTGGGTGCTCGTTTGTTCATTGCCCGCGACGCCATGGTCACCGTGGAGGTGTCCGCTGAGCACTACGCCGCGGCCATGCGCACCTTGCACGAAGACCCTGCTTGTGCGTTTGAGCAGTTGGTGGACCTGTGCGGTTTGGACTATTCCGATTACGCCGACCGCGTCAACGAAGGTCCGCGCTACGGCGTGGTGGTGCATTTGTTGTCGGTGAGCCTGAACCAGCGTGTTCGCGTCAAGGTGCTGTGCCCGAGCGACGATTTCCCCGTCTTGCCCTCGATGAGCCAGCGCTGGGCCTCGGCCAACTGGTTCGAACGCGAAGCCTTCGATTTGTTTGGCATCGTCTTCGATGGCCACACCGACCTGCGCCGCATCCTCACCGACTACGGCTTCATCGGTCACCCCTTCCGCAAGGACTTTCCCTTGTCCGGTCACGTGGAGATGCGCTACGACGCCGAGCGTCAACGCGTGGTCTACGAACCGGTGTCGATCGAGCCGCGTGAAATCACGCCGCGCATCATCCGCGAAGACAACTACGGAGGCCTGAACTGACATGGCCGAAATCAAGAACTACACCCTGAACTTTGGTCCACAGCACCCAGCCGCGCACGGCGTGTTGCGCTTGGTGTTGGAGCTCGATGGCGAGGTGGTGCAACGCGCCGACCCCCACATCGGCCTCTTGCACCGCGCCACCGAAAAGCTCGCCGAGCACAAGACCTACATCCAGTCGCTGCCCTACATGGACCGCTTGGACTACGTGTCCATGATGAGCAACGAGCACGCTTACTGCTTGGCGATCGAAAAGCTTTTGGGCATCGACGTGCCGATTCGCGCCCAATACATCCGCGTGATGTTCAGCGAAATCACCCGCTTGCTCAACCACCTGATGTGGCTGGGCTCGCACGGCAACGATTGCGGCAGTTCGACCATCCTGATCTACGCTTTCCGCGAACGCGAAGACCTCTTCGACATGTACGAAGCGGTGTCCGGTGCGCGCATGCACGCGGCCTACTTCCGCCCCGGTGGTGTGTACCGCGACCTGCCCGACAGCATGCCGCAGTACACCGTGAGCAAGATCCGCAACGCCAAAGCCATGGCGCGCATGAACGAGAACCGCCAGGGCTCTTTGCTGGATTTCATCGACGATTTCACCCAGCGCTTCCCCAAGCTGCTCGAGGAATACCACACGCTGCTCACCGACAACCGTATCTGGAAACAGCGCACGGTCGGTATCGGCGTGGTCTCGCCCGAGCGTGCGCTCAATCTGGGCATGACCGGTCCCATGTTGCGCGGCTCCGGTGTGGCTTGGGACTTGCGCAAGAAGCAACCCTACGAGGTCTACGACCGCTTGGACTTCGACATCCCGGTGGGCAAAACCGGCGACTCCTACGACCGCTACTTGGTGCGCATGGAAGAGATGAAGCAGTCCAACCGCATCATCAAACAGTGCGTGGACTGGTTGCGCGTCAACCCTGGCCCGGTCATCACCGAGAACCGCAAGGTGGCGCCACCTTCGCGCGAAGGGATGAAGTCGAGCATGGAAGACCTCATTCACCACTTCAAGCTCTTCACCGAAGGCTTCCACGTGCCCGAAGGCGAAGCCTACGCGGCGGTGGAACACCCCAAGGGCGAGTTCGGCATTTACTTGGTCAGCGACGGCGCCAACAAGCCTTACCGACTCAAGATCCGCGCCCCCGGCTTTGCCCACTTGTCCACTTTGGATGAGCTGGCCCGCGGTCACATGTTGGCCGACGCGGTGGCCATCATCGGCACCATGGACATCGTTTTTGGAGAGATTGATCGATGATCACCTCGACCCCCAACACCCCCGTTGCCGCTTTGTCGGCCGCCACTTTGGCGCGTTTTGACCGCGAAGTGGCCAAGTACCCTGCGGACCAAAAACAGTCCGCCGTGATGGCCTGTTTGTCCATCGTGCAGCAAGAACAGGGCTACGTGAGCCCCGAGGCCGAAGCGGCGATTGGCCAGCACCTGGACATGGCCCCCATGGCTGTGCACGAGGTCACGACCTTCTACAACATGTACAACCAGAAGCCGGTGGGCAAGTACAAGCTCAACGTGTGCACCAACCTGCCGTGCCAGTTGCGCGACGGCGGTAAAGCCTTGGCTCATCTTGAGCGCAAGCTCGGTGTGGCCATGGGTCAAACCACCGCCGACGGCCTGTTCACTCTGCAGCAAAGCGAGTGTTTGGGTGCTTGCGCCGATTCACCGGTGATGCTGGTCAACGACCGTCACATGTGCAGCTTCATGAGCCACGACAAGCTCGATGCTTTGATCGATGGGCTCAAGGCTGCTGAGGGGAAAGCATGAGCCACAGCAACACCCAAGCCACTGCGGTGATCGAGCGTTTTGTCGCCACCGGTCAAGAAACTTGCTTTCACGATCGTCACATCAATCCGCAAATCTATGCGGGGCTGAATGGTTCGAACTGGCGCCTGAAGGATTACGAGGCGCGTGGCGGCTACACCGCTTTGCGCAAAATTTTGGGCCGCGATGGTGCGGCGCCCAATGCCGAAACCGGCGTGTCCGGCATGACCCAAGACGAGGTGATCGCCACCGTTAAAGAGTCGGGTTTGCGCGGCCGTGGCGGTGCGGGCTTCCCCACTGGCTTGAAGTGGAGCTTCATGCCGCGTCAGTTCCCCGGTCAAAAGTATTTGGTTTGCAACTCCGACGAGGGCGAGCCCGGTACTTGCAAAGACCGCGACATCCTGATGTACAACCCCCATGTGGTGATCGAAGGCATGGCGATTGCCGCCTACGCCATGGGCATCAGCGTGGGCTACAACTACATCCACGGTGAAATCTTTGGCGCTTATGAGCGCTTCGAAGAGGCTTTGGAAGAGGCCCGTGCGGCCGGCTTCTTGGGCAAGGGCATCATGGGCAGCAACTTCGATTTCCAGTTGCACGCCCACCATGGTTTTGGCGCCTACATCTGTGGCGAAGAAACCGCCTTGCTCGAATCGCTGGAAGGCAAAAAAGGCCAGCCGCGTTTCAAACCACCGTTCCCCGCGAGCTTTGGTTTGTACGGCAAGCCCACGACCATCAACAACACCGAGACCTTCGCGGCCGTGCCTTGGATCATCCGCAACGGTGGTCAGGCCTACCTCGAGTGCGGCAAGCCCAACAACGGCGGCACCAAGATCTTCTCGGTCAGCGGCGACGTCAACCGCCCCGGCAACTACGAAGTGCCCATGGGCACGCCGTTTGCCAAGCTCTTGGAGCTCGCCGGTGGTGTGCGCACAGGCCGCCAACTCAAGGCCGTCATCCCCGGGGGCTCGTCTTCGCCGGTCATTCCCGGCGACTTGATGATGAAGCTGACCATGGACTACGACAGCATCGCCAAAGAGGGCGGTTCGATGTTGGGTTCAGGTGCTGTGATCGTGTTGGACGACTCACGCCGCATGGTCAAGAGCCTGCTGCGCTTGAGCTACTTCTACATGCACGAGTCATGCGGCCAATGCACACCTTGCCGCGAAGGTACAGGTTGGTTGTGGCGCATGGTGGACCGCATTGAGCGTGGTGAGGGCCGCGAAAGCGACATGGCCTTGCTCGACAACGTGGCCGAGAACATCATGGGCCGCACGATTTGCGCCCTCGGAGACGCAGCAGCCATGCCTGTGCGCGGCATGATCAAGCACTTCCGACATGAATTTGAACACCACATCACGCACAAGACCTGCACGGTCTCTGCATACGTTTGACACGGATAAGTGCCATGATTGAAATCGAACTCGACGGTAAAAAGGTAGAGGTCCAAGAAGGCTGCATGGTCATGCACGCAGCTGAAAAGGCCGGCACCTACATTCCGCACTTCTGTTACCACAAGAAACTCAGCATCGCGGCCAACTGCCGCATGTGCTTGGTCGACGTGGAAAAAGCTCCTAAACCCATGCCCGCTTGCGCCACCCCTGTGACGCAAGGCATGGTGGTTCGTACCAAG
>CAZNWS010000133.1:0-4709 GCA_964576495.1 uncultured Hydrogenophaga sp.
AACAAGGCGTCGGTGATGGCGTGCAGCAGCGCGTCGGCATCCGAATGGCCCATCAGGCCCGTGGGGTGCGGGATGTGCACGCCGCCCAAAATCAAGGGCCGACCGGCCACCAAGGCGTGGGTGTCCCACCCTTCTCCAACGCGAATCGAGATGCTCATGAACGGCTCCGGATGAGGGCTTCGGCCAGCGCGAAATCTTCTGGCCAAGTGACTTTGATGTTGTGGGTGCTGCCGCGCACCAAGCGCGGCGCGTGGCCTTGGGCTTCGATGGCGCTGGCCTCGTCGGTGATACCAGCAAAGCCTTGGGCTTGTGCGGCCAACAGGGCTTGGTGCAGCGGGGCCCAGCGAAACATTTGCGGCGTTTGTGCCAACCAGGTGTGTTCGCGTGGCAAGGTGTGTTGCACACGCCCCTGGGTTTCGGCCTTGAGCGTGTCGGGCACTGGCACGGCCAGCAAGCCGCCGACCGCGTCGGGCGTGCACGCGTCGATCAAGGCATTGACGTGCTCGTCTTCGATCAGGCAACGCGCGGCGTCGTGCACCAAGACCCAATCGTGGGCTTGGGCGCCCTGCTCGGCCAAAGCTTGCAGACCTTGAAACACCGATTCGGCGCGCGTGGCGCCACCGCAGCGCACGACGCTCAAGCGCGGGTGCGGCGCAGCACCGTGGGTGGGCCAGTGGGCATCGTCTGGCGACAACACCACACACACTTGGTCGATGCGCGCCACCGCCAACAAGGCTTGCACCGTGTGGTCGACCAAGGCGCGACCGGCCAAGGGCGCGTACTGTTTGGGGATGGCGGTGCCGGCCCGAGAACCCGTGCCCGCGCAAGGCAACAGGGCATAACAACGGGGCGCGGCGTGGGGATTCATGTGTCCATTTTAGAATCGAAGCTCAACTTTCATCCCCCCTCCCGAACAGGCAGGGGGGTTTTGTCTTGCCAGCCTTGGATACTTCATGGAATTCCCCTCGCTCAAACCCGGCAAACGATTCACCCTGCCCCGCCCCATGGGCAGTGCCGATGCCTTGTGGTTGGGCCAGTGGGTTGAACGTGAACGCAGCCAAGGCCGGCTGACCGCCATCGTGACGGCCGACGCCACCGATGCGCAGCGGCTGCAAGACGAGTTGGCGTTTTTTGCTCCCGAGGTGCGTGTGGCCCTGTTCCCGGACTGGGAAACCCTGCCTTACGACACCTTCTCACCGCACCAAGATTTGATCTCTGAGCGCTTGGCCACGTTGTGGCGCATCTACGGCCACGGTGGTCAGCGCGACGCCGACGTGGTGCTGATCCCCGCCACCACCGCGCTGTACCGCTTGGCGCCTCCGGCATTTTTGGCGGCCTACACCTTCGAGTTCAAAGTCAAACAACGTTTGAACGAAGCGCAGCTCAAGAGCCAGCTGACCTTGGCGGGGTACCAACACGTCACACAAGTGGTCAGCCCCGGCGAGTACGCGGTGCGCGGCGGCCTGATCGACCTCTTCCCCATGGGCTCGCTGGTGCCTTACCGCGTGGATTTGTTCGACGACGAGATCGACTCCATCCGCACCTTCGACCCCGACAGCCAGCGCAGCCTCTACCCCGTGCCCGAAGTGCGCTTGTTGCCCGGGCGTGAATTCCCCATGGACGACGCCGCGCGCACGCTGTTTCGCCAACGCTGGCGGGAGTTGCTGGACGGCGACCCCACGCGCAGCCGCATTTACAAAGACATGGGCAACGGCGTGGCCACCGCCGGCATCGAGTACTACCTGCCACTGTTCTTTGAAGCCACGGCCACGGTGTTCGACTACTTGGGCGCGGACGCCACGGTGGTCTTGCACGGCGACTTGGAGCCGGCGTTTCAGCGCTTTTGGCAAGACACCCAAGACCGCCACCGCTTGCTCGCGGGCGACCCCGAGCGTCCGGTGCTGCCACCCGAGTCACTGTTCCTGAGTGCCGAGCAGTTCCACACCTTGGCCCAAGCGCAGCCGGTGTTGGCCTTACGCGCCACCCCCGAATCCGTCAGCGATGCCGCCCACTGGGCCGCTTTGCCCGAATTGGCCGTGGTGCGCGGCGCGGTCGACCCGCTGGCAAAACTCAAAGCCCACATGGCCTACAGCGGGCGTCGCACCTTGGTCTTGGCCGAGAGCGATGGCCGGCGCGAAAGCCTGTTGGACTTCTTGCGCGCCAGTGGCCTGAACCCACCGGTGTTTGACCAGCTGAGCGAATTCTTGGTCAGCGCCGAACCCATGGGCATGGCCACCGGCGCGCTCACCTCGGGCTTTGCTTGGCTGGACCAAGGCATCGACCTGGTCACCGAAACCGAGCTGTTCGCCAGCAGCGTGGGCGTGCGCCGACGCCGCAAACAAGAACAGGTCAGCGACGTCGAGGCGCTGATCAAAGACCTCTCCGAACTCAATGTGGGCGACCCGGTCGTGCACAGCTCCCACGGCATTGGCCGTTACCGTGGCCTGATCCACTTGGACATGGGCGAGAAAAACTCCGACGGCACGCCCGCTTTGCAAGAGTTCTTGCACTTGGAATACGCCGACCAAGCGGTGCTGTACGTGCCGGTGAGCCAGCTGCAGCTCATTGGCCGCTATACCGGCGTGAGCGCCGACGAGGCGCCGCTGCACAGGCTGGGCAGCGGTCAGTGGGAAAAAGCCAAACGCAAAGCCGCCGAACAGGTGCGCGACGCTGCGGCCGAGTTGCTCAACATTTACGCGCGCCGCGCTGCGCGTGTGGGCCACGCGTTTCGCTACAGCCCACAAGACTACGAAACCTTCGCCAACGACTTTGGCTTTGAAGAGACCGCCGACCAAAAAGCGGCCATCCACGCCGTCATTCAAGACATGATCAGCCCGCGCCCCATGGACCGTTTGGTCTGCGGCGATGTGGGCTTTGGCAAAACCGAGGTAGCGCTGCGCGCGGCCTTTGTGGCCGTCACTGGTGGGCGGCAGGTGGCCTTGTTGGCGCCCACCACGCTTTTGGCCGAACAGCATTACCAAACCTTGGTGGACCGCTTTGCCAAATGGCCGGTGAAGATCGCCGAGATGAGCCGCTTCCGCTCAGCCAAAGAAATCACCACCGCCATGAAAGGCATCGCCGACGGCACGGTGGACATCGTAGTGGGCACGCACAAATTGCTGAGCGAGAAAACCCAGTTCAAAAACTTAGGGCTCCTCATCATCGACGAGGAGCACCGATTTGGCGTGCGCCACAAAGAGGCCATGAAGGCCATGCGCGCCGAGGTCGATGTGCTCACGCTCACGGCCACACCGATCCCACGCACCATGGGCATGGCCTTGGAAGGCTTGCGTGACCTCAGCGTGATTGCCACCGCGCCGCAGCGGCGCTTGGCCATCAAAACCTTTGTGCGCAACGAAGGCCAAGGCGTGATCCGCGAGGCCGTCTTGCGCGAACTCAAGCGCGGCGGTCAGGTTTACTTCTTGCATAACGAGGTCGAAACCATCGAAAACCGACGCCAGCAACTCGAAGCCTATTTGCCCGAAGCGCGCATCGCCATCGCGCACGGCCAAATGCCCGAGCGCGAACTCGAGCGCGTCATGCGCGATTTCGTGGCGCAGCGCACCAACCTGCTGCTGTGCTCGACCATCATCGAGACCGGCATCGACGTGCCCACGGCCAACACCATCGTCATGAGCCGCGCCGACAAGTTCGGCTTGGCGCAACTGCACCAGCTGCGAGGCCGTGTGGGCCGCAGCCACCACCAGGCCTACGCGTATTTGTTGGTGCCCGAGATCGAGGGCCTGACCAAACAAGCACAACAGCGCTTGGACGCGATCCAGCAAATGGAAGAACTCGGCAGCGGCTTTTATTTGGCCATGCACGACCTGGAAATTCGCGGCGCGGGTGAGGTGCTGGGCGAGAACCAAAGCGGCAACATGCTCGAGGTGGGCTTTCAGCTCTACAACGAGATGCTGGCCGAGGCCGTGGCCAGCCTCAAGGCCGGGCGCGAACCCGACCTGCTCAGCCCCCTGTCGGTGGTCACCGACATCAAGCTGCACGCCCCGGCGCTCTTGCCCAACGACTACTGCGGCGACGTGCACCTGCGCTTGAGTTTTTACAAAAAACTGGCGACCGCCAAAACCACCGACCAGATCGACGCGCTGCTCGAAGAAATCGTCGACCGTTTTGGCAAACTGCCCACCCAAGCCCAAACCCTCATGGACGTGCACCGCTTGCGCGTGCTCACCCAACCCTACGGCGTGATCAAGGTCGACGCCACGCCCGCGGTCACCCTGGTGACCTTCAAGCCCAACCCGCCCATCGACCCGATGGCCATCATCCACCTGATCCAGAAAAACAAACACATCAAGCTCGCCGGCAACGACAAGCTGCGCATCGAAAAAGCCTTGCCCGATGTTCACGACCGCGTGCAGCTGGTGCGCGATGTGCTGCGCAACTTGGGCCAACCGGTGACTGCAGCAAGCGCCTGAACCCGTCCCCACATCAGAAAGACCTTTTTCAAATGACCCTAAGTAATTTTTTTGAACAGTACTGGCCGCTGCTTTTGCTCGTGGCTTGGTTTGGCTACAAAGCCTGGAACTCGCGCCGCGTGCGCGCCTTGTTGCCCGCACTCAAAGCGCAAGGCGCCACCTTGATCGACGTGCGCCAGCCCACCGAATTCAACACGGCACACGCGCCCGGCACCATCAACATCCCCTTGTCCGAATTGGGCTCACGCCTGAGCGAGATCCCGCGCAGCGCCCCAG
>CAZNWS010000134.1:0-4704 GCA_964576495.1 uncultured Hydrogenophaga sp.
TGCAAACGTTGAATTACGCCGTTGGTCGCCATCGGGTGGTCTGGGTGGCAACGCAGTTGTACGTGGCGTGTGGCATCAGCGGCGCCATTCAACACTTGGCCGGCATGAAAGACAGCAAAGTTATCGTGGCGATCAACAAAGATCCCGAAGCACCAATCTTCAGCGTGGCCGACTTTGGCTTAGAGGCCGACTTGTTTGAAGCCGTGCCCGCCTTGACCCAGGCCCTGTGATCCCGACCTTGAATCCGGAGACATTTTCATGAGCTACACCGCACCGATCAAAGACATGCTCTTCAACATGGAGCACATCGCTGGCTTGGAGCAACTTACCCAATGGCCGGTGTGGTCCGAGGCGGGGCTCGACACGGCGCAGGCCGTGCTCGAGGAGTGTGCCAAGCTCAACGAGTCGGTGATGGCCCCTTTGAACTGGGAAGGCGACAAAAACCCTTCCTCCTTCAAAGACGGTCAAGTGAGCACCACGCCCGGTTTCAAAGACGCTTACCGCCAGTACACCGAAGGTGGTTGGCAAGGGTTGCAACACCCCGAGGACTTTGGCGGCCAAGGCCTGCCCAAGACCATCGGAGCCGCTTGTATCGAGATGATCAACTCGGCCAACATGAGTTTTGCCCTGTGCCCGCTGCTCACCGATGGTGCCATTGAGGCCTTGTTGACGGCAGCCAGCGACGAGCTCAAAGCCACTTATTTAGAGAAGCTCGTCAGTGGCGAGTGGACTGGCACCATGAACCTGACCGAGCCGCAGGCCGGCTCGGACTTGGCTGCTGTAAGAACCCGCGCTGAGCCGCAAAGCGATGGCACCTACAAGATTTTCGGCACCAAGATCTACATCACCTTCGGTGAGCACGACATGGCCGACAACATCGTCCACTTGGTGTTGGCCCGTGTCACCGGTGCGCCCGAAGGTGTCAAAGGCATCAGCTTGTTTGTGGTGCCCAAATTCATGGTCAATGCCGATGGTTCGCTGGGCGCGCGCAACGATGTGCACTGCGTGAGCATTGAGCACAAGATGGGCATCAAGGCCAGCCCCACTGCCGTGTTGCAGTACGGCGACCACGGCGGTGCCGTGGGTTATTTGGTCGGTCAGGAAAACCGTGGCTTGGAATACATGTTCATCATGATGAACGCCGCGCGATACGCCGTGGGTGTGCAGGGCATCGCGATTTCTGAGCGCGCTTACCAAAAAGCGGTGCAGTACGCGCGCGACCGCGTGCAAAGCCGCCCGGTCGACGGCAGCCTGCCCGCAGCCGGCCCCATCATTCACCACCCCGACGTCAAGCGCATGCTCATGACCATGCGCGCGGCCACCGAGGGTTGCCGCGCCATGGCGTCGGTGGCGGCGGCCGCGTATGACGCGGCCCACCACCACCCCGATGCCGAAGCGCGCAAACAAAACGCCGCTTTCTACGAATTTTTGGTTCCGCTGGTCAAGGGCTACAGCACCGAGATGAGCCTGGAAGTCACCAGCTTGGGCGTGCAGGTGCACGGCGGCATGGGTTTCATCGAAGAAACCGGTGCGGCGCAGTACTACCGCGACGCCAAGATCCTGACCATTTACGAAGGCACCACCGCCATCCAAGCCAACGATCTGGTGGGCCGCAAAACCGCCCGCGACGGCGGTGCCACCGCCAAAGCCATCGCGGCTCAAGTGGCCCAAACCGAAGCGTCGTTGTTGGCCTCTTCGAATGCCGATGCCCAAGCCATTGGCCGTCGCCTGAAGGCCGCCCGAGAAGCATTTTTGGAAACCGTGGACTTCATCGCCAGCCACGCCCGCAGCCAGCCCAACGCCGCCTTCGCGGGCAGCGTGCCTTACCTGATGTTGGCCGGCAACCTGATGGCCGGCTGGCAACTGGGCCGCTCGGCCTTGGTGGCGCTCACGCCGCAGGCCCAAGCGCAAGACGCCGCTTTCATGGCCGCCAAACTCAACACCGCCCGTTTTTACGCCGACCACCTTTTGAGCCGCGCACCGGGTGTGCGCGACGCCATCGTTCACGGGTCAGACGCGATCAACGCCATGGCCTTGGACGCTTTTTAATTCGCTTGGAAACCCCATGACCCGCGTGTTGCCCCCCGTTTTGCAGCGAGTGCCGTTCCCCGTGATCGGTTCGCCCATGTTCATCATCAGCAACCCGAAGATGGTGATCGCGCAGTGTGTGGCCGGTGTGGTGGGCTCCATGCCCGCACTCAACGCGCGACCCGCCTCGCAGCTCGACGATTGGTTGGCCGAGATCACCGAAGGCTTGGCCGCACACGACCGCGCCCACCCCGACCGTCCAGCCGCACCGTTCGCCATCAACCAAATCGTGCACAAGAGCAACGACCGCTTGGAGCAGGACATGGCGGTGTGCGCCAAGTACCGCGTGCCGCTGGTCATCACCAGCTTGGGCGCACGCGAGGACGTCAACCAAGCCGTGCACAGCTGGGGCGGCATCGTCATGCACGATGTCATCAACAACGTTTTTGCCCACAAGGCGATTGAAAAAGGCGCTGACGGCCTGATTCCCGTGGCGGCCGGTGCCGGTGGCCACGCCAGCGTGAAAAGCCCGTTTGCCATGGTGCAAGAAATCCGCGAGTGGTTCGATGGTCCCGTGGCCTTGTCGGGTTCGATCGCCTCGGGTGGCTCGATCTTGGCGGCGCAGGCCATGGGGGCGGACTTTGCCTACATCGGCTCGGCCTTCATCGCCACGCACGAAGCGCGTGCCAGCGATGCGTACAAAGCCATGGTCACGCAAAGCAACTCCGACGACATCGTCTACAGCAACTTCTACACCGGTGTGCACGGCAACTACCTCAAGGGCAGCATCAAGAACGCCGGCATGGACCCCGACGCACTGCCCAATGGCGACCCCACGCAGATGAACTTCGCCAGCGGCGAAGGTGAGCGCAGCGCCAAGGCCTGGAAAGACATCTGGGGCTGTGGTCAGGGCATTGGCCCTGTTCGCGAAGTGGTCGGCGTGGCCGAACGCGTGGCCCGCTGGCGCGAAGAATACGCGGCGGCGAAATCCCGTTTGTGCGGCGGATAAAGCTCGACATTTGATTCACAATACAGCCCATTCAATGCAACGGCGCTGGCCGGAAGGGTTGTTATGTGGTTCAACGTTTTTTTGTTTGTGGCGGGGTTGACGGCCTTGGTGGTCGGTGCTGAACTGCTGGTGCGCGGCGCATCCAAACTGGCCTTGTCTTTTGGCATTTCCCCTTTGGTGGTCGGTCTGACCATCGTGGCTTTGGGCACCAGTGCCCCCGAAATGGCCGTGTCCACGGGGGCTGTACTCAACGGTCAAACCGACATCGCGGTGGGCAACGTTGTGGGCAGCAACATCTTCAACGTCCTGTTCATCTTGGGTCTGAGCGCATTGATTGCACCGCTGGTGGTGCACTTGCAAGTCATCCGACAAGAACTGCCCATCATGTTGGGCGCTGCGATTTTGTTGGTGGTGATGGGTTGGGACGGCAACATCGCATGGTTCGAGGCCGCGTTGCTGTTGGTGATGACCGTGCTCTACACGGTCTTTTTGATCGTTCAATCGCGCCGGGAAACCGCCGCCGAGGCCGCTGAATACGATGCAGAAATTCAAGCCGCGCCCCCTGGGGCTTGGGACGCCAAATGGCCGGCTCAAACGGTGCTGATCTTGGTGGGCTTGGCTTTGTTGGTTCTGGGGTCCGACTGGTTGGTTAACTCGGCCGTTTTGTTTGCACAAGCCTTGGGCGTGAGTGATGTCGTGATTGCTCTGACCATCGTGGCCGCCGGTACCTCCATGCCCGAAGTGGCGACATCGGTAATGGCCGCCATCAAGGGTGAGCGCGACATCGCGGTGGGCAACGTCGTGGGCAGCTGCATTTTCAACGTCTTAGGCTGCATTGGTTTGAGCGGTGTGGCCGCTGGTGCCGCTGGCCTGGTGCTGGCACCGTCGGTGATGGCTTTTGACATTTGGGTCATGTTGGCCGTCACCTTGGCTTGTTTGCCGATTTTCCTGAGCGGCCGAGAAATCGCTCGCTGGGAAGGTGGCTTCTTTTTGGCCTATTACGTGGCCTATGTCACTTACCTGATCTTGGCCACACAACAGCACGACGCTTTGCCCATGATGTCCCAAGTCATGATGGGGTTTGTGGTGCCTTTGACCGTGGTGGCTTTGATTGCTTCGCTGATTCGCCAGCCGTCCAACCCCGCATGAACGAGACAGCCACACCGCCAGCCCCTGGTGGGCCGGACCTGGCGTGGTGGGCGGCCTGCGTGCCCGTGGCCATGGGCTACGTGCCCTTGGGCGCCGTGTTTGGTTTCTTGTTTGTTCAAGCCGGCGGTGAGGCTGGGTTGGCCGTCTTCACCAGCATCGTGGTCTATGCTGGGGCCTCCCAGTACATGATGATTCCCATGGTGGCCGCGGGCCTGCCATGGGGCGCCATCGCCTTGGCCACCTTGGTGGTCAATTTGCGTCACGCGTTTTACGGTTTGTCTTTGCTCGACCGTTGGCCCGCCCAAGGTTGGATGCGTTGGTACGCCGTTTTTGGTCTGACAGACGAAACCTATTCTGTGCTCACCACCTTGCCGAATCGCACACCCACGCGCCATTGGGTGGCCATCACTGCCCTCAACCAAGGTTGGTGGGTGCTCGGTACGGCGTTGGGGGCATGGCTCGGGGCCGAGAGGTCGGAGTAACACATATGTATATAGACATCAGGTGAACCCCAACCA
>CAZNWS010000135.1:0-4696 GCA_964576495.1 uncultured Hydrogenophaga sp.
CCTCGCATGCCGGAATCAAAATCCGGTGCCTTAACCAACTTGGCGACTCCCCTACGCAGGCGACGTGTCGTTAAACACACCGCCAAAACTTTCGCAGACCCCATCAAGTGATCAACTGCGCCCGATATTCTAATCGCTGCACCAGTCAAACAATGGATGAACATCCAAATTGCTGCAGGTTTTCAGGATCCAGGCGCTGGGCGCATGGGGCAATGAACGACCTTGCGGCAAATGCGCAAACACCGCAGTGCCCGAGCCGGTCATTCGTCCCGACAGACCTTGAGAGGCGAGCCAGTCGATACCGTGTTGCACATCGGGACACAAGGCTGAGGCCACGGGCTGTAAGTCGTTGTGGGCTTTGTCCAAAATGCTTTGGATGTCGCACACCACCACCGAGCCGGTTGTTTCAGCCGCGTTGTCAGCAGCAAAGCCTTGGATTGTAGCAGTTTTTGTGTCCCGTTTGAGCAGTGGCGAGCCAAAAATGGCTTGTGTGGAGGCCCCGGTGGGGGGCTTGAGCACCACGAATTGGGCTGGTGGCAGCTCGATGGGGGGGAGAAGTTCCCCCACGCCCTCGACCCAAGCGGTACGCGGATGTCCACGCCCCAAGGGCAGCCGCTGGCCTCTTGCAAGGCCAGCGCAGCCCGCACGCACAGGTCTTGCTCGGGCAAAGCGCCTTGCGTGTTGTCGTGTCGAATAACCCGGCCATCCTCGCGCAGATCGAAGTTCAGGGTGTCGGCCCAATCGATGAGCATGAAAACCGATTGCAGGCAGTGATAACCATCGTCGCGCCGTCCGGTCACGTGCAAAAACAGGTTCAGCTTGGCCGGTGCTGGCACGTCGGACAAGCGTTGCAAGGGGGGCGATGTGAGGTTCATGGCTCAAACAGCACGCGCAGTTCGGCGCGGGGCAAAGGGGCTTCGCGTTGGGCCTGGATGCGCCCGTCGGCGTGTCGCGACAGGTCCACGTTCCAGCCCTCGGTGCGGGTGAATTCGCCGCGGAGCCAAGCAAACAGGTGGGACACGGGCACCTCGGTGCCGATCAAATCACGCATGAGTTCGTCCAAATTGGGTCGACTCTCCCATTCGTTGCCCCGTTGCCATTGCGCCCCCTGTGCATTCCATCGCAGATGCGCCAAGGTGGTGCCCAAGGGCGAGAGCAGCGTCAGCCGTCCAGCTTCTGGGCTGCCTTGCAATTCAAAACTGCCCGTGAAGTTCTGTGGGGGTGTGTCGTGCACGGTGACGGCCATCCGGCCAGACCAGATTCGCGCATCGGTGGTGGGCGAGCTGGTGCAAGCGCCCAAGCCCAGCGCCGAAGCCATGGCCGAGGCACCCCATGCGCCCAAACAACGTCGGCGCTGGATCATGGTTGGACTTTGAAGCGCTCAAGGGTGCTGCGCAAGGTGGCGTTGTCGGCGTTGATCGCCAAACCTTTGCGCCAAACCGCCAATGCCTGCTCCCGGTCACCCGTGACCCACAAGACTTCACCCCAGTGGGCCGCGATTTCGGCATCGGCCTTCATCTCGAAAGCTCTCTGCAAATGGGCCAGAGCTTGCGCATGGTTGCCCAATCGGAATTCCACCCACCCCAAGCTGTCCAAAATGTAGCCATCTTGAGGTGCCAGCGCCACGGCTTTTTCGATCAGCGCTTTGGCTTCGGGCAAACGCACGTTGCGGTCGGCCCATGAGTAGCCCAAGGCGTTGTAGGCGTGTCCGTAGTTGGGGTGGCTTTGCATGAGGCCCTGCAACAAGCGCTCCATGTCATCCCAACGTTCCAGCTTTTCGGCCATGCTGGCTTGCTCGTAGACCCAGTCGGGGTCTTGCGGAAAACGGGCCACGGCTTGGCCATAGACTTCGTAGGCCGCAGCGTGGTCATTGGCGTCGCGCAACAGTTGCGCTTCGGCCATGATTTTCAGGCGCGCATCCCCCGACCGCCGTTCGGGGGCTTGGCGCACCACCGCCCGCGCCTCGCTCATGCGACCTTGCTGGCGCAAAATCGAAGCGCGGCGGATGTGGGCTGAGAGCACATCGTGCTCGGCGGGGATCTGGTCCAACCAAGCGGTGGCCGCCAGAAGATCACCTCGCTTTTCGGTCAGTCCGGCCAACTGCAACAAGGCTTGCGTGCGTGCATCGCTGGGGCCACTGCTTTCGCTCAGGTCCAGGTAGCGTCGAAGTGTGGCCTCTCCTGCTTCGACTTCGTTGGCCTGCACTTGCAAGGTGCCCAGCAACAACCAGGAATCGTGGACTTGTGGCCAGCGTGCTTGCAGGCGCTGCAACTGGGCTTTTGCATCGGCCCAGCGTTCCAGATTCACCAACACCCGCGCGTAGGCCAAGGCCACGGTGTGGCTTTGGCTGTTCAGTGCCGCGGTGGCTTGGGCGTGGCTGATGACCAAAGCTTCAGCCGCTGTCTGCCCTTGTTCCAACAAACCCAAGGCCAGCAAGGCTGGCCAGTCGGCTGTTCGGTCAAGACGATGCGCCGCTTGCGCTGATTGAAGCGCCGCGTCCCAGTCGCCTGCCGCCAATGCCATGCGCCCCAAGCTGGTGTGAACCGCCACCGCGGTGGGGGTGCTCCCTTTCAAGTCCGACAAAGCGCTGCGCACGGCACGCAGGGCTTCTGCCTTGTCCTTCACGTTGGCATAGGTGTTGGGGATGCTGTTGATGGCGTTGATTTGTTCTTGGCCTTTGAGGCCTTGCACCAAACTTCTGAGCACCGAGCCCGTTTCACCCACGCGGTTGAGGGCCAACAAAATTTGCAGTTCAAAGCGCTGGGCTTCGTCCGAGGTAGGAAAGTCGCTGCGCCATGCCCGTACGGCGGTCAACGCAGAACCGCCCGAGCCGCTTTGCAAAGCGATGTTCACCGCTCGGCGATAAAGATCGGCGTTGCGTTGTTGGCGAGCGGCTTCCTGCATCAACTGAAAGGCGCGGGCATCGTCACCGGTTTGTGCGTACATCTCAGCGGTGACGATGTACAAAAACAAACGGCTGTCGAGTGCCGAGTTCACGGGGGCTGCCACGGCGTGGTGCATCAAGACACCGGTGGCCAGCGCCAGCCAGCTGTTTCGAAGCCCAACCGATCGGGGTCACCCCATGCAAACCCGCCCACATCAAAACGCAGGTGTACCCCCCACAGGGGTCACTACCCTGAGCCTGGAGGGCGGCTACAACCTCAGCGCACTGGCCCGCAGTGTCGAGGCGCATTTGCGGGTGTTGGCCGACGTTTGAGTCACCCATCGCCAATGCCTGTGCTATAAACACAAAAAAGCACGACCATTCTTTTTTATCGGGATTACCCGAGGTTCTGCCCAAATGCCGTCCGGGCGACAACTTCGCTCAGGGGGCGGGCATAGAATCAACCGATTGACGTGCACGTCAACTCCAACAGCCAACCAACCATCAGGAGCCATTCCCCATGAAGGTCATCGTCCCCGTCAAGCGCGTGGTGGATTACAACGTCAAGGTCCGCGTCAAAAGCGACCAAACCGGTGTGGACATCGCCAACGTCAAAATGAGCATGAACCCGTTTGACGAGATCGCGGTCGAAGAAGCGGTTCGCCTCAAAGAAAAAGGCGTGGTCACGGAGATCGTGGCGGTGTCGTGTGGGGTGGCACAGTGCCAAGAAACCCTGCGCACGGCCATGGCCATTGGCGCCGATCGCGCTTTGCACGTTCAAACCGACGCTGAGTTGCAACCCCTCGCCGTGGCCAAGCTGCTCAAGGCCTTGGTGGTCCAAGAACAACCCCAGTTGGTGATTTTGGGCAAACAAGCCATCGACGACGATGCCAACCAAACCGGCCAAATGCTCGCCGCTTTGCTGCAGTGGCCCCAAGCCACCTTCGCCAGCAAGGTGGAAGTGGCCGATGGTCATGCAGTGGTCACCCGCGAGGTGGATGGCGGTCTGGAGACGCTGCGACTGAAATTGCCCGCCATCGTCACCACCGACTTGCGACTGAACGAGCCGCGCTACGTGACCTTGCCCAACATCATGAAGGCCAAGAAAAAGCCTCTGGACACGGCCACGCCCGAGGCTTTGGGTGTGGACGTCACGCCCCGACTCACCACCTTGAAGGTGTCCGAACCCGCCCAACGCGGTGCCGGTATCAAAGTGCCCGATGTGGCGACCTTGGTGGATAAATTGAAAAACGTTGCAAAGGTGATCTGATCATGACCGTCCTCGTTATTGCCGAACACGACAACGCCAGCCTCAAAGGCGCGACCCTCAACACCATCACCGCGGCCCTGCAATGCGGTGGTGAGGTTCATGTTTTGGTGGCTGGGCACAACGCCGCGGGTGTGGCCCAAGCGGCAGCGCAAGTCGCTGGCGTGGCCCAAGTGCTCCACGCCGATGGCCCGGCATTGGCGCAAGGTCTGGCCGAGAACATGGCGGCCCAGGTGCTGGCGGTGGCATCGAGCTACACCCACATCCTGTTCCCCGCCACCGCCAATGGCAAAAACGCGGCGCCCCGCGTGGCTGCGGTGCTCGATGTGGCGCAAATTTCCGACATCACCCAAGTGGTCAGCCCCGATACCTTTGAGCGACCCATTTACGCTGGCAACGCCATCGCCACCGTCAAAAGCAGCGATGCCCAACGCGTGATCACCGTGCGCACCACCGGCTTCGATCCGGCCGCCAGCACCGGTGGCAGCGCCAGCATCAGCAGTGTCAGCGCCGTGGCCGACAGCGGTACCAGTGCTTACGTGGGC
>CAZNWS010000136.1:0-4691 GCA_964576495.1 uncultured Hydrogenophaga sp.
GACCGTGCTGTACCAGTCCATGTTGATGCGGTAGTCCATCGCGTCGTAACCGTGGGTGCCCAGCAGCGTGACGAAGCGCAAGACTTCACGCGCCGTGCCCACCACGATGAGTGCGACCGCACCGGCGCCAAACACGGCGTAACCCCACACACCTTGGTCCAAACGCGCACGCAAAGCCATGGGCATGGCCACCACGGCCAACAAGGCGGCCACGGCCAACCACATCCACAAAGAGCCGGCGAACCACTGCATTTTTTCGGGCAGGGTCATCATCCAAGCCGCGCCGATCAGCACGCTGACCACACCACCGATGACCATCAAGCGCTGCGCCAAGCTCAGCACAAAACCCAAATACGCCACGTCGGTTTCTTTGGCGCCTTGCAGGTAGCGGCGGTAGGCCAACAACCAGGCGCCGGTGACGGGCGCGGACAAAGCGATGAAGAACAAGAAGCGCGAGAGGTGCCACTGGTGCAAGCTGTGGCCGCTGGGGTCGATCTGACCGCCGGGTGCGTACCACTCGATCCAACGCTCGGGGTAGAACATCTGGTTGCTCAAGCTGTGCACGATGAAGCCCACGGCCAGCAACAATGCGATCGACAAGACCATCCAATAGCCACCGCGGCCACCGTCGGCCACGATGTCGTGGTTCTTCCAATAGAACGCGTACATGGCGATGTAGCCGCCAATGAGCAAGAGGATGAAGCCGATCACCCACCAAGCCGACAACACGTTGGAGGTGTACCAAAACGGGTCGTAGACCACCTGCACAAACAGCAAAGGGGCCACACCGATGACGATGGCCACCGAGACCGCGATCTTGGCGGTGACCAACATGGCGCTGGCCAGACGACGCCACTTCAGGTCGGCTTGGAATGCGCCGCGCAGCGTCAACGTGGCCGCACCCAACATCACTTGCACGGCCGCGATGTGCAGCGCAAAGGTGAGCACCCCCAAGATCAGGAAGATCACCGGGTGAGAAGGCACACCCGCTTGATCGCGCAAAGCGTAGAGCATTTCTGGGTTCATGGCGTTACTCCTTGACCTGCACTGCTGGACTGGCTGGTGCTTGGGTGATGGATTGGATGAAAGCGGCCAAAGCGCGTGCTTCCACGTCGTTGAGTGGCACTTGGGGCATGTACAAGGTGTTACCGCCCGACAGCGCCGCTCGCAAATAGGTGGTGATATCGGTTTCGCTGTGCTTGCCCGCAAAGTAGTTGGCCAATGGGCGCATGCCTGTGCTGGAGAGCGAATGGCAGTTGGAGCAAGTGGTCAGGGCCAATGCACGGCCAGCTTCGACGCGGTTGGCATCGGTCACGGTGCGCAGGTGCTCGGGCATGAAAACATGGGTTTTGAGAATGCCGTGAGCTTCAATCTGAGGAATCTCGGACTTCACGCCCATGCCGGGTACATCACGGCCCACCACCTGGTTGGAATAGACGTATTGACCGGCCACCCATGGCTTGCGAATGGACTCGCGTGCCACCTCTTCGGGCCAGAAGCCAAACACCAGAATCACTACTGTCATCACGCCCGCCAGGCCCGAGATGATGGCGCGCGGCTGCACCAGCGTGAGCAAGAAGTAAGCAATCGTGCCGCCCACCGCGGCCATCAAGGCCATGGGGAAGTGCGCGGGCAAGCGGTTTTCCAAGACCACTTCAGCGGTCTCGGGCAGCGTGGCCAAGTACCACTGCAGCATGAGCGCGCCCATGACCGCAGCGACGATGCCCAACACGGCGAGTTGACGGCCGATTTGTTTTTTCACCTCGAGGTCTTTGAATCCACCGACCACGATGCCGCCGACCACCGCGGTGATGGTGAACATGAAGGCGGTGCGCATGCCCAAGTGGGCAAAGGTGTTGGGGCCGTAGAAGGCGTTGAGCACACCACCGGTCTCAAACCAGTGGGCATTACCTGGCCACATCATGAAGCTCAAGATGCCCACGATCACCAGCATGGTGGTGTAGGACGTCAAGCCAAAGATGACGGCGATGCGGGTGTGGGTTTTGACGTCGATGCGACCGGCCAAGTACACCAGCATGTACACGCCCACGACCTCAATGACAAAGAACACCCACTCGGTGGCCCACATCCACACAAAGCTGTGGATCAGCGCGGAGATGCCACGCGGGCTGGCCACGGTGGTGGCGAACCAGATGCCGGGGCCGGTGATCGAGCCCAACACGTAGCTGAACACGAGCAAAAACAGGCCGTAGCGACGGATGAACTCGAGCAACTCGGGTTTGTTGTGCCGGTGCGCGTGGTTGGCCAACCAAGCAAAAAAGATGGCCGCGCCGACCGAGGTGTGGGAGAACAGCACGTGAATGGTGGCCATCAAGCCCACCACCCAACCGCTGCCCACGCCTGGTTCGAACCAGGTGGGGTAAAGACCGATCATGTCCACAGGAGCGATTCCTTATGTTGCGCCGCCCTGCCCCATGGCAAGGCGTATCGGATCGAAGTCGCAACAATCACGCCAACCCTGCGCCGTGGAAAAAACCGTTCAGAATCATAGAACTTAAGGGTTTACCCCTCAGCCACGGCTGCGACAACCGCCAAATTTGTCAGTCAGTGACAGACTCTCACCAGTCGTAGCCGATGGTAATGGGCGCGTGGTCGGAAAACTTCTCGGTTTTGTAGATGGCCTCGGTGCGGGCGGTCTCGGCCAAGGCCGGGGTGGCCAAGTGGTAGTCCAGGCGCCACCCCACGTTCTTGGCGTAGGCCTGGCCGCGGTTGCTCCACCAGGTGTAGCAAGCGTCGGTGGTGTCGGGCTGCAAGCGGCGGTAGACGTCAACCAAACCGCCCTCGTTGGTCAGGCGGGTCATCCAAGCCCGCTCTTCGGGCAAGAAGCCGCTGTTCTTCAAATTGCCTTTCCAGTTTTTCAGGTCGGCCTCGGTGTGTGCGATGTTGAGGTCGCCGCACAGCACGAACTCGCGCTCGGCCTTGAGCGCTTGCAGGTGCGGATAGATCGCATCCAAAAAGCGGTACTTGGCCTCTTGCCGCTCGGGGCCGGAAGAGCCGCTGGGAAAGTAGCTGCTGATGATGGAACGTTTGTGTTGGGGCGTGTCAAAGCGCAGTTCGACGTATCGACCCTCAAGGTCGAATTCACCGCCATCAAATCCGATCACCACCTCGCTGGGCTCCTCACGGGTGTAGATGCCCACGCCGGAGTAGCCCTTTTTCTCGGCGAACTGGAAGTGTCCTTTCAGGCCCGCGAGCACCTCGAACTTGCCGGCCACATCCGGGGCCTGGGCCTTGACCTCTTGCACACAAATACAATCGGGTTTGGCTTTTTCGAGCCAGGCTTCGAGGCCTTTGGTGGTGGCCGAACGGATACCGTTGAGGTTGAGGCTGGTGAGTGTGAACAAGGAATATCCCCATGAATCAGAGTGCGGCAAACCAAGACGCGTTGGCCCAGGCGTTTGTGCAATTTTCGCTGGATTGTGGCGTGCTCAAATTTGGCGAGTTCAAAACCAAAGCCGGCCGCCTCTCGCCCTACTTCTTCAACGCCGGTTTGTTTGACGACGGCGCCAAGCTCGGCCAGCTCGCGAGCTTCTACGCCCAACGCCTGGTGGCCAGTGGCATCGAATTCGACATGATCTTTGGCCCCGCCTACAAAGGCATCCCGCTGGGTGCGGCCGTGGCCATTGAACTCGCGCGCTTGGGCCGCAACGTGCCCTTTGCCTACAACCGCAAGGAAGCCAAAGACCACGGCGAAGGCGGCACGCTGGTGGGCGCACCCCTCAAGGGTCGGGTGCTCATCGTGGACGACGTGATGAGCGCGGGCACCGCCGCACGCGAATCGATTGCCTTGATCAAGGCCGCAGGCGCCACCCCCCACGCGGTGGCCATTGCACTGGACCGCCAAGAAATGGCGACCGAAAAACTCGCCGACGGCAGCGTGCGCGACGTGCCCTACAGCGCTGTGCAGTACGTGCGCGAGCAAATGGGTTTGCAGGTGTGTGCGATTGCCCAACTCAGCGATTTGCTGAGCTACCTCGGCACCCAGCCCGGCAACACCATGGGCGAACACCTAGCCCGCACCGAGGCGTACCGCCAACGCTACGGCGTCTGAGTTCCCTGCAACGGGCTAGCCCAGTGGCGCATCAAGCGCCGTGGTAACGGCCGGCGCGGTGGTTGACGGCGATCACCAAGTTCAGCGCGACCGCGCCGAGCAGCGACAAGACACCGGTGCGGACGTCCACCACCACGAACACCGCGGCCAAGATGGCCGCATCGATCGCCATCTGCACATGACCGGCTTGCCAGCGGCGGGTGTTTTGCAAGTACAAGGCCACGATGGTCACACCGCCCAAACTGGCGCGGTGGCGGATGAGCATGAGGATGCCCGTGCCCACCAGCAAGCCGCCCAAAACCGCCGCCAACAGCGGCTGCACATACGCAAAGTCCAGCCAACGGGGAAGCCATTCGATGTAGGTCGCCAGCAATGCCACCGCCAAAAAGGTCTTGACGGTGAAGGTCCGCCCCAAACGGAACCAACCGAACACATAAAACGGCAGGTTGATGGCAAACACCGCCCAGCCCAGCGGCACATCCCAAACGTAGTGCGCCCAAAACGCCAAGCCCGTCACTCCCCCGGTGAACAGGCCCGCCTCTTGAAACAACAACACGCCCAGCGCCACGAACAAACAACCCGTGAGCAAGCCTTGGGCGTCTTCCCAAGGGCTGTGGGG
>CAZNWS010000137.1:0-2416 GCA_964576495.1 uncultured Hydrogenophaga sp.
GGCAAGGTCACCGGCGTCAAAACGGTTCGCGTTGAATGGAAAGACGGCAAGATGGTCGAGGTGGCGGGCACCGAAGAAATCATCAAAGCCGACCTCGTGTTGTTGGCGATGGGCTTCGTCAACCCCGTGGCCACCATTTTGGAAGGCTTCGGCGTTGAGAAAGACGCACGCGGCAATGCCAAAGCCAGCACCGAATTCATCGGCGGCTACGCCACCAATGTGCCCAAAGTGTTTGCCGCAGGTGACATTCGTCGCGGCCAATCCTTGGTCGTGTGGGCCATTCGCGAAGGCCGTCAAGCGGCACGTGCGGTGGATGAGTTCTTGATGGGTGTATCGGACCTGCCGCGCTGAAGCAGCGCCTGTCATCCTTTATGATTCAAACAAGGTCGGCACTTTGGTGTCGACACTTGTTTTATGAACCACACCGCACCATCACTCGCCGAACTTCGCAACGTCACCTTTGGTTACGACGAGCGCATCATCGTTGACGGCGTCAATTTGCACATACGCCAAGGGGGTGTCACCGCCATCATGGGCGCTTCAGGCGGGGGTAAAACCACGCTCATGCGCTTGATGGCCGGTCAGGTCAAAGCCCAAAGCGGCCAAGTGTTGTTCAATGGGCAAGATGTTGGGCAATTGGACCAAGCGGGTTTGTATGCCGTGCGCCGCAAGATGGGCATGCTGTACCAGTTCGGTGCCTTGTTCACCGATGTGACGGTGTTTGACAACGTGGCTTTCCCCCTTCGCGAACACACCGACTTGCCAGAAGATCTCATCCGAGACATCGTGTTGATGAAATTGCATGCCGTGGGTTTGCGAGGTGCTCGTGACCTCATGCCCAGCCAACTCTCGGGTGGTATGGCGCGGCGCGTGGCCTTGGCTCGGGCGATTGCATTGGATCCTCAACTCATCATGTATGACGAGCCCTTTGCTGGCTTGGATCCCATTTCTCTCGGCACAGCTGCGCGTTTGATTCGCGACCTCAACGACACCTTGGGTTTGACCAGTGTCATCGTTTCACACGATGTCGACGAAACTTTCCACATTGCCGATCAGGTCATCATTTTGGCCAATGGTCGTATTGCAGCTCAGGGCACGCCCCAAGAGGTTCGTGACAGCATCGACCCCTTGGTCAAACAATTTGTCACGGCTTCGGCTGAGGGGCCTGTGCGTTTCCATTACCCGGGCCCCAGTGTGGCCGAAGATTTTGGGGTGTCGGTATGAAAGCCCTGGCTCAATTGGGTTGGGCTACGCGGGTCTGGCTGGCCAATCTGGGTCATGCCGCGGCTTTGTTGTGGCGTTTGATCAGCTTGTTGGGTCATAACCTGCGTCGCTTCGGTTTGGTGCGCGATCAGATCCATTTTTTGGGCAACTATTCCCTGGCCATCATCGCGGTCTCGGGTTTGTTCGTGGGCTTTGTGCTCAGTCTGCAGGGTTACTACACCTTACAGCGCTACGGCTCAGCCGAGGCATTGGGTTTGTTGGTGACTTTGAGCTTGGTTCGTGAGTTGGGTCCTGTGGTGACGGCCTTGTTGTTTGCCGGACGGGCCGGCACCAGTCTCACCGCCGAGATTGGTTTGATGAAGGCCGGTGAGCAACTCAGCGCCATGGACATGATGGCTGTCGACCCCGTCAAACGCATTCTGGCCCCTCGGTTTTGGGGGGGCGTGGTGGCCATGCCTCTCTTGGCGGCGGTGTTCAGTGCCGTTGGCGTGATCGGTGGTTGGGTGGTGGGTGTGCTCCTGATCGGTGTCGATGCTGGCTCGTTCTGGGGGCAAATGCAGGGCGGCGTGGACGTCTGGAAAGACGTCGGCAACGGCATCATCAAAAGTGTGGTGTTTGGTGTCACCGTGACCTTTGTGGCCGTTTACCAAGGTTACGAAGCTCAACCCACGCCCGAGGGTGTTTCACGCGCCACGACCCGCACGGTGGTGGTGGCTTCTTTGGCTGTGTTGGCGCTCGACTTTGTGTTGACTGCCATGATGTTCTCGATTTGATAACAGGGATTGACAATGCAACGCTCAAAAAACGACGTCTGGGTGGGCTTGTTTGTGGTGCTGGGCGCCATTGCGGTGCTCTTTTTGGCGCTCAAATCGGCCAATCTGCTGAGCCTGAATTTTGATAAGACCTACACCGTTGTTGCACGCTTTGACAACATTGGTGGGTTGAAGCCGCAAGCCGCGGTGCGCAGCGCGGGGGTGGTCGTGGGGCGGGTGTCTTCGATCAGCTTTGACGACACCAGTTTTCAAGCCACGGTGAAGCTGGAGATGCAAGAGCAATTCCAGTTTCCCAAAGACAGCTCGATCAAAATTTTGACCAGTGGCTTACTGGGTGAACAGTATTTGGGCGTTGAGCCTGGGGCCGAAGAGGCTACTTGGGTGGCTGGTGATGTGGTGACACAGACCCAGTCGGCTTT
>CAZNWS010000137.1:2426-4662 GCA_964576495.1 uncultured Hydrogenophaga sp.
CGGAAGAGCAGCAATGACACTGTTCCCACGACTGATCCTTCGGTGCATGGCCGCTGTGATGGTGGCGGGTTTGACAGCCTGCGCCACGGGACCCGATGCCCACCCCCAAGATCCACTTGAGCCTTGGAACCGCGGTGTTTATCGCTTTAACGATGTGTTGGACACCAATGTGGTCAAGCCAGTGGCTGAGACTTACCAAGAGTTCACGCCTGATCTCGTTCGAAAAGGGGTGGGTAATTTTTTTAGCAATATCCGTGACGTGTGGTCGTCGGTCAACGCTGCATTGCAGTTGCGGCCTCAGGAGGCCTTGGAGAATTTGTTCCGTGTGGGTGTCAACACCACCTTGGGTTTGGGCGGTGTTTTGGATGTGGCGACCGACATGGGTATTCCACGCACACGAATCGATTTTGGTCAAACTTTGGGGCGTTGGGGTGTGCCGTCTGGCCCGTATTTGGTTTTGCCCCTTTTGGGGCCTTCCTCGGTCCGGGATGCCACAGGCACCGGGATTCAATTTCGCTTGAACGAGTACACGAATTTCGATGACGACCATGTGCAAAACAGCCTGACCGCCTTGGAGGTTGTCGATACCCGTGCCGGTCTGTTGCGTGCTGGCAATTTGTTGAATGAAGCCGCCATCGATAAGTACAGTTTTGTGAGAGACTTTTACTTGCAGCGTCGCCAAAATCAAATCGACGATTTGATTGACCAGGGCATCGGTATTCGTGATCGCGCGCCGGCTCCAGTGGCGCCATAACAGGGAGAAAAATCATGTTGAGCAGACGACGGTGGACAGCCATGGCTTTGACGATGCCTCTGTTCATGAGCTCGGTATGGGCCAGCGAAGAGGCGCCAGACGCCCTCATCAAGCGCATTTCCAATGAGGTGATGACCGCGGTCAGCAACGACACGGCTATTCAGCAAGGGAGTGTCCAGCGCGTGATGGATTTGGTGAATACGTTGATCATGCCGCATGTGAATTTTCAGCGCATGACGGCTTCGGCGGTGGGCCGCCATTGGCGTGGAGCGACGCCTGAGCAACAGCAGCGTTTGCAGGCCGAGTTCAAAACCTTGCTGGTTCGAACGTATGCGGGGGCTTTGGGTGAACTCAAAGGCAAGACCCTCTATTTCAAGCCCATGCGCGCGCAAGCGTCCGATACCCAGGTGGTGGTCCGCAGTGAAGTGCGTGGTCGGGGTGAGCCGATTCAGCTCGATTACCGTTTGGAAAAGACACCCCAAGGCTGGAAGGTGTACGACCTCAACGTCTTGGGTGTATGGCTTGGTGAGACTTACCGAACTCAATTCGCTCAAGAGATCACCAAAAGCGGCGTGGACGGTTTGATCGCATTTCTGGCTCAGCGCAACCAGTCCAACGCCGCGGCTTCGAAATGAGCCCCATCTTGGCCTTGCCCGAGAGGGTGCTGTTTGGTGATGCCACGTCGGTGATGCTGGCTTTGCAATCTGGATTGCCTGCAGAGCCCGTGGTCCAACTTGATGCCAGCGCCTTGCAAACCTTCGATTCCTCGGTGGTGGCCGTTTTGCTGGCTTTGCAACGCCGCTTGGCCACACACGGTCAGCGTTTACAGGTTTGTCATCGTTCTGAGCGCTTACAAGCCCTCTTGACCCTGTACGGCGTGGCGGAGCTGCTTCCCGAATAAAATGGCGGTTTGCCTTGGTTGGGGTGGGTTTTCTTCCCCAGCGCAGGGCTTAGCCCCACATGCCAGCGATTTCATTTCAAAACGTCACCAAAACCTTCGCTTCCGGGCGTGGTGAGGTGCGTGCGCTCCAAGGCGTTTCTTTGGACATCGAGCCCGGTGAGTTTTTTGGTTTGCTTGGCCCCAACGGCGCAGGCAAAACCACCCTCATCAGTGTGCTCGCTGGCTTGACTCGGCCCAGCAATGGCAAAGCCTTGGTCCAAGGCTTTGATGTCCAGGCCGATTACGCCCAAGCCCGTCGTTGTTTGGGTGTGGTGCCACAAGAGTTGGTGTTCGATCCGTTTTTCAATGTGCGCGAGGCTTTGCGCATCCAGTCGGGCTATTTTGGTCTGTATCACAACGACGATTGGATCGACGAGTTGCTGGCCGGTCTGGGCTTGAGCAACAAGGCCGAATCCAACATGCGCCAACTCTCGGGTGGAATGAAGCGTCGTTTCTTGGTGGCACAGGCCTTGGTACACAAGCCCTCGGTCATCGTGCTCGACGAGCCCACGGCCGGTGTGGACGTCGAGTTGCGCCAGACC
>CAZNWS010000138.1:0-4651 GCA_964576495.1 uncultured Hydrogenophaga sp.
GGAAGGCCCGCACCAGCATCGTCATGAAGCGCTCCATGGCCAGCGGCTACGCCGGTGTGGACAACCCGCTGTTCTACAAAGAGAACAACCGCATGCTGTTCGGCGACGCCAAGAAGATGCTCGACGAGGTCTTGGGTGCGCTAAAAACTTGAGTGGTTTTTCATATCCAAAAAGGGGTCGTTTGACCCCTTTTTTGATGGTTGAGCCCTGGGAAAACTAGGGAAAACACAGGCCCAGCGTTGTGCAGAATGCACATTCATTGGTGCTTAAATGGGGCATAACCATTCGAAACAGTCGTTGATGATGAATCGCACCGCCGAAGATCGCCCTTGGTTGGCCCATTACCCTACAGGCATTCCCCACGACATTGAGCTAGACCCTGACGCCTCGTTGGTCGACTTGATCGATCGGCGTTTTGAGACCTTTGCGGACCGTCCCGCATACCGCTTTCTGGGGGGCACCCAACGCTTTGCCGACATTGACCGGTGGTCCCAAGCCTTGGCCGCCTATTGGCAGAGCTTGGGTTTGGTGCCGGGCGACCGCGTCGCGGTGATGATGCCCAACACGCCGCAGTACGCGGTGGCGGTGGCGGCGATCTTGAGGGCCGGTTTGGTGGTGGTCAACGTCAACCCGCTCTACACCGCCACTGAGTTGCAGCACCAACTCAAAGACTCGGGCAGCAAGGCCTTGGTGATTTTGGAGAACTTCGCCCATGTCTACCAAGCCTGCGCCGATCAAACGCCGGTCAAACATGTGGTGTTGGCATCCATGGGCGATCTGTTGGGTTTCATCAAAGGTCGCGTGGTCAATGCGGTGGTTCGTCACCACAAGAAGCTGGTGCCCAGTTTTGACTTGTCCCAAGCGGTTCGCTTCAGCGAGGCCTTGGCGCGCGGGCGTCGCCGTACGTGGACCAAGCCCAGCGTGCGCGGCAGTGACATGGCGGTCTTGCAATACACCGGCGGCACCACGGGGGTCAGCAAAGGGGCCGTTTTGTTGCACCGAAATGTGTTGGCCAATGTGCTTCAAGCGCATGCGTGGCACCAGCCTGTGCTGGGCCATTTGCCGCCCGGCGAGCAGCTCACCAGCGTGTGTGCTTTGCCCCTGTACCACATCTTCGCGTTCACGGTGAACCTCTTGCTCTCGTGGGAGACGGGCGCTATGAACATCTTGATTCCCAATCCGCGCGACTTGCCCGAAGTGCTCAAGACCTTGCGCAAAGAGCGTTTTCACAGTTTTCCAGCCGTCAGCACCTTGTTCAACGGTTTGCTCAACCACCCCGATTTCCACACCGTCGATTGGCGTCATTTGCGCGCCTCGGTGGGCGGCGGTATGGCCGTGCAAAGCGCAGTGGCCCAGCGCTGGCTACAAGAGACCGGTTGCCCGATTTGTGAAGGTTATGGCTTG
Source organism: uncultured Hydrogenophaga sp. (assembly GCA_964576495.1). Taxonomy (GTDB): domain Bacteria; phylum Pseudomonadota; class Gammaproteobacteria; order Burkholderiales; family Burkholderiaceae_C; genus Hydrogenophaga. The sequence goes on from CAZNWS010000138.1 coordinate 1,405, forward strand.
TCTGAAACCAGCCCAATCGCGAGCTGCAACGTGCTGACCGTGCGCGAATTCAACGGCACCATCGGCGTGCCTTTGCCCAACACGCGAATGAAGTGCATCGACGACACGGGCCAGACCGTGCCCACGGGGACGCCTGGCGAAATCGCCATCCAAGGACCGCAGTTGATGGCCGGTTATTGGCAGCGACCCGACGAGACCGCCAAAGTCATGACCGCCGATGGATTTTTCAGAACCGGCGACATCGGCACCATGGACGAGCGCGGCTTCTTCAAGATCGTGGATCGCAAAAAAGACATGGTCTTGGTCAGTGGCTTCAATGTGTACCCCAACGAAATCGAGGACATCGTGGCCCAGATGCCGGGTGTGTTGGAGTGTGCGGTGGTGGGCGTCCCCGACGAAAGAACGGGCGAGGCGGTCAAGTTGGTGGTGGTGAAAAAAGACCCAGACCTCAATGCGGCCGATGTCTTGGCGTACTGCCGCACCCAACTCACCAGTTACAAGCGACCCAAAGTGGTGGTGTTTCAAGACACCTTGCCCAAAACGCCGGTCGGAAAAATTTTGCGACGCGAGTTGCGTCACGCATGAGCTCGAACCCCCGGCGTCGACTTCACTTGAGCCAACCGCGTTTGCGAAAGTACACCATGGGCACCAAGGCCGAGAGCACCATCAGGCCAATGGCCATGGGGTAGCCGTAGGTCCAGTTCAGTTCGGGCATGAAGGCGAAGTTCATGCCGTAGCTGCTGGCCACCAAGGTGGGCGGCAGCAAGGACACGCTGGCCACCGAGAAGATCTTGATGATCTTGTTCTGGTTGATGTTGATGAAACCGACCGTGGCGTCCATCAAGAAGTTGATCTTGTCGAACAAGAACGCGGTGTGGCTGTCCAGCGAGTCCAAGTCGCGCAAGATTTGTCGCGCGTCTTCGAACTGTTCGGGTTGCAGCATGCGGGTGCGCATCATGAAGCTCACGGCGCGTCGGGTGTCCATCACATTGCGCCGGATGCGACCGGACATGTCTTCGTGGCGTGCGATGGCCGAGAGCACCTCGCCGGCTTTGTTGTCGGTCACGTCACCGGCCAAGACCTGGCGGCTAACGGTTTCGAGTTCGTCGTAAATGGTCTCGAGCGTGTCGGCGCAGTACTCGGCGTCGGCGTCAAACAGCATGAGCAACACGTCTTTGGCGTCGGCGATCAGGCCCGGCATGCGCCGAGCACGCATGCGCAGCAAACGAAACACCGGCACGTCTTCGTCGTGGATGGAGAACAGCACACCTCGGCTTTTGAGCGCTTCGTTGTGCTCGTTCAAGATGAAAGCCACGCGGATGGCGCGTGGGTTGTCCGTGTCGTCGATCAAAAAATCGCTACGGATGTGCAGTTCGCCGTTGTCTTCTTCAAAGAAACGGGCCGACTCCTCGATGTCGTCGTCCATGGCGTCTTCGGGAATGGACAGGCCGAAATGCTGTTTGACCCAGCGGCGCTCCTCAATGCTGGGGTTTTCCAAGTCGACCCAAATGGGCAAACACTGGGCCAATTCGGCCAGCGATTCGATTTCGACCTGAAACAAGCGGCCGTTGGCCAAGCTGAAAACATTGAGCATGGGCTACTCCCATTGGGGTTGTGGGTTCTTGGGAGACCCCATCGGTGAACGCAAACAGAATTATGGCACCCCCTGAAGGGGGGCTCTCGGAAGGTATTCGTTGCGTCTAGACAACAGCCGAAGTAGCCAATTTTGTTGCGCTGCAAGGTTGCACACCAGGCGTTTCAGGGGCATAGTGAGTTTGTGAGCACAGCGCAGAGGAAACATGGCCGGGCACCTCGGCGTTTGGACCCCGGTGTTTCAGGAGGAAACGTATGAACTTGACGATCAGTGGACATCACCTTGAAGTCACGCCCGCTTTGCGCGGCTATGTGCAGTCCAAGCTGGAACGCATCTCTCGCCACTTTGACCAAGTGGTGGACATCAAGGTGCTGTTATCGGTGGATAACTTGAAGGAAAAAGACCTCCGTCAGCGTGCTGAGTGCAACATCCACGTCAAAGGCAAAGACTTGTTTGCCGAAAGTGCCCACGCCGATTTGTATGCCGCCGTCGATGATTTGGCCGACAAGCTCGACCGACAGGTCTTGCGCCACAAAGACAAGAGCCAAGACCACCACCATGAGGCGGCCAAACGCTTGATGTGAACCTTTTTGTTGCAGTGCAACAAGCCGCTTGAAAAGTCAAGCGGCTTTTTTTGTGTGTAAACCCTAGCCTTCATCGCTCAACTCGGCATAATTTGCGCTCCAAGAGGCTTTCATGAACCGACTATCTGCTATTTTGCCCGCCGCCCAAGTTTTGGTCGGTGTGGACGTCACCAGCAAGAAGCGCGCTTTCGAAGAAGCGGGCTTGTTGTTCGAGACTTTGCACGGCTTGAACCGCGCCCTGATCACCGACAGCTTGTTCGCGCGTGAGCGCCTCGGCTCGACCGGTCTGGGTCACGGCGTGGCCATTCCCCACGGACGCATCAAGGGCTTGAAGCAGCCCTTGGCCGCGGTGTTCCAGTTGGCTGCGCCCATTGGCTTTGATGCCCCCGATGAACAAGCGGTCCAACTGCTCATTTTTTTGCTCGTGCCCGAAGCCGCGACACAAAAGCATTTGGAAATCTTGTCCGAAATTGCCGAACTGTTGAGCGACAGCCAATTGCGTGAAGCCATGAAAACGGCCAGTGCCGATGCCGCTTTGCACCAAATGATTTCCACTTGGCAGTCGGCCCACGCCGCCGCCTGAGCCTCGGTTGAAACCCACCGTCGTCAGCGCTGACGTTCTTTTTGAGAACCACCGCCAAGCCTTGAAGTGGCAGTGGGTGGCTGGTTTGGGCGCTTCTGAGCGCCATTTTGATGAAACCGCCGTGCGTGCCGCCCGTTCTGGGGCGGACTTGGTGGGCTATCTCAACTACATCCATCCGTACCGAGTTCAAGTACTGGGCGAACGTGAGGTGGCTTATCTGACCAGCGAGAACCCGGACGACAACCGCCGCCGCATCGCCCGCATCGTCACTTTAGAGCCACCGGCCCTCATCGTTGCCGACGGTCAAGCCGTCCCCGAGGAACTCATGGCCATGTGCGAACGGGCGCAAATCCCGATGTTCTCCACCCAAGAGTCGGCCGCGTTTGTCATTGACGTGTTGCGCGCCGATTTGTCGCGCCACTTTGCTGAGCGCATCTCCATGCACGGTGTCTTCATGGACATCTTGGGCATGGGCGTGATGATCAC
>CAZNWS010000139.1:0-4648 GCA_964576495.1 uncultured Hydrogenophaga sp.
ACCCGCGCTGTCTTGGATCGCTGTTGTTCTTGGTTCATTGCTGCACTGCAACATGACTCAAATTATAGGGATGAAATCCCCCTTGGCAAGCCTTTTTTGTTGCATTGCAGCATATTAGAGTCCGCGTTCTAAAAACCGAGTCACTCGCATGAACCCCAGCTCCGTGTTGTCCGCCTTTTACGCCGACCATTTTGTGTTGCCCCTGCCAGCGGGCCACCGTTTTCCCATGGCCAAGTACGCCCAGCTGCGTCAGCGTTTGTCCCAGGAGTTGCCCTCGGTGAGCCTGAACGAGGCTTTGGCGGCCAGCGATGGTGAGTTGGCCTTGGCGCACACGCCGGCCTACATTCAGGCGGTGGTGCAAGGGGGCTTGTCGGCTGCGGCGCAACGAGAGATTGGTTTTCCGTGGAGTCCGGCCATGGTCGAGCGCTCGCGCCGATCCGTGGGTGCGACGGTGCAGGCCTGCCGCCACGTGATGGCCCATGGGGGTTTGGCGGCCAACCTCGCCGGTGGTACCCACCACGCCTATGCCGACCGGGGCAGCGGTTTTTGTGTGTTCAACGATGTGGCGGTGGCGGCGCGGCTGATGCAGGCCGAACACGGTCGCGCGCACCGAACCCATACCCCGCTGCGCGTGGCGGTGGTCGACTTGGATGTGCGCCAAGGCAACGGCACGGCCAGCATTTTTGCCCGTGACCCGTCGGTGTTCACGCTGTCCTTGCACGGAGAGCGCAATTTCCCCTTCCGCAAAGAATCCAGCGACCTGGACATTGAATTGCCCGATGGCTGCAACGACGACGGCTATTTGGAAGCGTTGGACCGCGCTTTGGACGAGTTGGGCCAGCGATTTGAGCCAGGTTTGGTGATTTACCTCGCTGGGGCTGACCCCCACGAGGGCGACCGGTTGGGACGTTTGGCCTTGACCTTCGATGGTTTGGAGGCTCGCGACCGCCGTGTCATGGAATGGGCTTGGCAGCGACGCACCCCCTTGGCGTTTTGCATGGCCGGCGGCTACGGTGTGGACATCGACCAGACGGTTCAAGCCCAGGTCAATACCTACCGGGTGGCCAGCCAGTACGCTCGGCGCTGGCACAATGCCAGAACTTCACCGAACCGGAGAACCGCCCCATGAGTGAGCAGCCCCTCATTGAACACGCCGCGAGCGTGGACGCCGCCATCTTGAGCCGCATGTCGGCGCGCGCGTTTTTGCCCCAGGCCGTGCCACGCGCCACCTTGGAGCACATCTTGTCGGTGGCCAGCCGAGCACCCTCCGGCACCAACACCCAGCCTTGGAAGGTATACGTCTTGCAAGGCCAGAGCCGTGACCGCTTGGTCAACCAAGTCTGCGAGATCCACGACGCCATGCGCCAAGACCCAACCTTGGCCGAGCGTTACAAAGAAGAATACGACTACTACCCCGAAAAATGGGTCAGTCCTTACATCGACCGCCGCCGCGAAAACGGCTGGGGTTTGTATGGCTTGCTCGGTATCGGCAAAGGCGACAAAGACCGCATGCACCAGCAGCAACAGCGCAATTTCCGATTCTTCGACGCGCCCGTGGGTTTGATGTTCACGCTCGACCGCGTCATGGGCCGTGGCTCCATGCTCGATTACGGCATGTTCATGCAAAACATCATGGTCGCCGCGCGCGCTCAAGGCTTGCACACCTGTCCGCAAGCCGCTTGGAATGCGTTCTCCAGCGTCATCTTGCCGCACATCGGTGCAGGCGAGAACGAAATGCTGGTGTGCGGTATGGCCTTGGGATATGCCGATCCGACCGCCGAGGTCAATCGTTTTCACACGCCGCGAGAAACCGTCGCGTCTTTTACCCACTGGCTCGAATAACCCATTGAGGAAGCTCCCATGAACACCACCCCCAGCGGTTTGCAATACGAAGACACCACCCTCGGTCAAGGCGACATCGCCACCGCGGGCAATTACGTGCAGGTGCACTACACCGGTTGGCTCTACAACGACGGCCAAGCCGGCGAGAAGTTCGACTCCAGCAAAGACCGTGGTCAGCCGTTTGAGTTTCCGCTCGGCGCGGGTCACGTCATCAAAGGTTGGGACGAGGGCGTTCAAGGCATGGCCGTGGGCGGTGTGCGACGCTTGGTCATTCCCGCCGAACTCGGCTACGGTGCACGTGGCGCGGGCGGTGTGATCCCGCCCAACGCCACCCTCTTGTTCGAAGTCGAGCTGCTCGCGGCTTGATCGCGGCATGGGTGTGAACTTGGACTGGGTGGGGCCGCTGGTCCTGCTCTTGCAGCTGGCGATTCTGCTGGGCTTGTGGTGGCTGTCGCGTCGCGACGCCTCCAGCCCCATCGAGCCGCGCTTGGACCGTTTGGAGGCAGCGGTGCGCCGTGAGATTGCCGACAGCGCGCGCGCCGCCCGGCTCGAGAGCCAGCAACACCTCGCCAGTTTCCAAGACGCTTTGCTGCGCCAATCGGCTGAGGCCACGCGCACCCAAAACGCCCAACTCGACGCTTTGGCGCAGCAGCTCGTGCAGCTGCGCGGCAGCATGGGCGACACCCTCACGCGACAGCTGCAGGACATGAGCGAGGCCAACGCCCGCCGCTTGGCCGAGATCCGCACCACCTTGGACGCCCAGCTGCAACAACTGCAGGCGAGCAACGCGGCCAAACTCGATGAAATGCGCGCCACGGTGGACGAAAAATTGCAAAGCACGCTGCAAACCCGCTTGGGCGAGAGCTTCAAACAAGTGGCCGATCGGCTCGAGCAGGTGCACAAAGGTTTGGGCGAGATGCAAAGCTTGGCGCAGGGCGTGGGCGACCTCAAACATCTGCTGAGCAACGTCAAGACCCGCGGCATGTTCGGCGAAGCGCAGCTGGCCTCCTTGCTCGAACAGGTCTTGGCGCCCGACCAATACGCCACCCAAGTGGCCACGCGACCCGGCAGCCGACACGTGGTGGACTTTGCCATCCGTTTGCCCGGTCGCGGTGATGAGGGCGAGCCCTGCTGGTTGCCGATCGACGCGAAATTCCCCAACGAGGATTACGAACGCCTGCTCGACGCGCAGCAGCGCGCGGATGCCGACGGCGTGGAACTGGCCGCGCGCGGGCTGGAGCAGCGCATCAAGCTCGAGGCCAAGTCCATGGCCGATAAATACGTCGAGCCGCCCCACACCACGGATTTCGCGATTTTGTTTTTGCCCACCGAAGGCCTGTACGCCGAGGTGTTGCGCCGCCCCGGCTTGATGGAGGTCTTGCAGCGCGAGTACCGCGTGACCTTGGCTGGCCCCACCACGCTCATGGCCATGCTCAATTCCTTGCAAATGGGTTTCAGAACCTTGGCCTTGGAGAAGCGCAGCAGCGAGGTTTGGCAGGTGTTGGGCGCGGTCAAAACCGAATTCGGTAAGTTCGGCGATGTGCTGGCCAAAGTTAAAACCCAAACCCAGACTGTGCTCAACAGCTTGGAGAGCGCCGAGGTGCGCAGCCGGGCCATGGGCCGGGCCTTGCGCTCCGTCGAAGCCTTGCCCACCGATCAAGCGCAATCCTTGCTGCCCGTGGATCTCCACGAGGATTCGCCCCCCGATCGTTGAACGAATGGGGGCTTGGCGCCTCCTATAATTTCGCCAGTTTGAAAGGGACAGCCGTGTTATTACTCGTCGTTCTATTGCCCCTGTTGCTGGGCACCGTGCTCACCGCCGTCAGTGGCGCCCAACGCCGTGTTTTGACCGCGGGTGTGGCCGGTGCCATCACCGCGACCAGTTTGGGCATCTTGGTGTCTTATGCCCCCGTGGTGTTTGGCGGCGCGCCCGTCATGGAACACTGGACCTGGATCCCGTCCTTGGGACTGGACATCACCTTCCGTTTGGACGGTCTGTCGCTCATGTTTGCGGGCCTGATTTTGTTCATCGGCCTGTGCATCGTGTTGTACGCCGCTTATTACTTGGCCCCGGAAGATTCGGCCCCGAAGTTCTACAGCCTGATGATGCTGTTCATGGCCGCCATGTTGGGCGTGGTGCTGTCGGACAACCTGTTGGTGCTGGTGGTGTTCTGGGAGCTGACCAGCATTTCTTCATTCTTGCTGGTGGGCTATTGGGGATACCGGCCCGATGCCCGTGCCGGTGCACGCCAAGCCTTGGCGGTCACGGGTGGTGGCGGTTTGGCCATGCTCGGGGGCTTTGTGCTGCTGGGTCAGATCGGCGGCAGTTACGAAATCAGTGTGCTGGCCACCAAAGCGCTTGAGATCCAAGCGCACCCCATGTTCTTGCCAGCCTTGTTGCTGATCTTGGTGGGGGCGTTCACCAAGAGCGCGCAGTTCCCGTTTCACTTTTGGCTGCCCGACGCCATGGCCGCACCCACGCCGGTCTCGGCCTACCTGCACTCGGCCACCATGGTCAAGGCCGGTGTGTTCTTGCTCATGCGCCTGTACCCCATTTTGGCGGGTTCGGGCTGGTTTGAAGCCTTGGTCAGTGGGGCGGGCCTGATCACCGTGTTGTTCGCGGCCTTCATCGCCATCTTCAAACACGACCTCAAGGGCTTGTTGGCCTATTCGACCGTGAGCCATTTGGGCCTGATCACCTTCTTGGTGGGCTTGGGTTCGCCGCTGGCCGCCGTGGCCGCGGTCTTCCACGTGCTCAACCACGCCACCTTCAAGGCCTCGCTGTTCATGATCGCGGGCATCGTGG
>CAZNWS010000140.1:0-4637 GCA_964576495.1 uncultured Hydrogenophaga sp.
CACACGGGTGCAGACACCGCGACGCTGCGGGCAATTTTCCATGGCCGGGCTCTTGGATTTGGTCTGTTCGACCTCCCGGCCGTGGCGCACGAGTTGGTTGATGGTTGGCATGAAACGTCCCTAAACGTTTAAAAATGACGAAAACGTGATCCTCTCGGAAGATTCCGAAAAGCCCTCCAATGTAGCACAAGACAGCCATTTCTCCAAGCGCTGGGTTTGTATGCCCACGGTCTCACTGGACCCACAGACGCAAAGCATCCCAACCACGACCCCAAACACCGGCCTGCGGCACGGTTTGCAAGACGCTCAAGGGGTACTCCTGAATCACCAAGCCTTGGGCGGTTCGTACCCGCAAAGTGCCCAACACCTGCCCGCGCTGCAGCGGAGCGAGCAAGCGTTGAGGTCGAACCACCTCCGTGCGCAAGCCGCCAGCGGTGCCGGTGGGCACCGTGACCACCACCCCATCAGGATGCCCCAGCTCAACGGTGGACGACTGCCCCATCCAGACGGGCAAGCTGACCGCGGCTTGCGCCGGCTGCAGCAGCCGAACGGCTTCAAACGCACCAAAGCCCCAGTTCAACAACTTTTGACTGTCGCGCGCTCTGGCATCGTCGCTGGGAGCACCCCACACCAAAGCCAACAGCCGACGCTCACCAGGGGGGCCAACTTTGGAGGCCAGCGGCCGCCGAGCGGTGCTGACCAGCGCCCACCCCAAAGAGGGGCCTTGTGCAGCCATCAAACCATCCACAGAAGGATCGCGAGACAGCAAGGGATTGGGGTTGACGTCATTGGCGTGCGGTGCTTCGGACCATCGGTAACGAGGCTGCCCCCAAACAGCCTGATGCTCGGGGAAATCTCGCCAAATTCGCATGGACAACTGCGCGGTGTCGCGCAAGGTCGAGACTTGCCCCGATTGAATTTCGCCCGTGGGGTTGAGGTAGCGCGTGGCGTTCAGCCCCATGGCTTGGGCTTGCCGGTTCATCAATGCGACGAAACGCTCGGATGTGCCCGAGACCGCTTCGGCCAAAGCCCAGGCGGCATCGTTGGCCGACTGAACCAACAAACCGTGCACCAACGCCGACACCGGCACCTGAGCACCCGAGGGGACAAACATCAAGGGGCCCGGTGAAGCCGTTGCGCGCTCACTCACCGCCACCCGCTGGTCCCAGCGCAGCTGCCCACTTTTGAGGGCATCGAATACCAAGTAGGCCGTCATGAGCTTGGTCCAATCGGCGGGCTCAACCGGCGCATCCAAACCCCGCGCCGACATGCGCTGGCCGCTGCTGAGGTCCCATAATCCATGGGCTGGCGACGTCAATTCGGGAGCGACAGGCTGCTGGGCCACAGCCACGCCGCCCATGCCACACAACAGCGCGAACCACACCCAACGGCGCATCAAACGAAACGGCACACCAAGTCCTTGAGCAAAGGCAGCTGGCCGTGAAAAAAATGCCCGCCTGCAGGCACGACGGTGACGGGCAAGACCTGCGGCCGCGCCCAATCCATGACCGAGCCCAATGGCACCGTGTCGTCTTGTTCGCCGTGAATCACCAACGTGCGGGCATGCAAGTCGGGCGCGATCGGTACGGCCGCAAAACGGCTCGTCGCCGTGCCCACCAAGACGATGCGCTGCACGTCGCGCTGAGGCGCCAAACGCGCCACCGCGTGGGTTGTGACGAAAGCACCAAAAGAGAAACCCGCCAAGGACAAAGGTCCTTCGGGAGCTTGAGCCTGCACCACTGCCAACAAGTCGTCCAGCTCCCCCCGGCCTTCGTCGTAAACACCGGTGCTGCGGCCCACACCACGGAAATTCCAACGCACCGCCAACCAGCCTTGCTGAACGAAGGCACGCGCCAAGGTTTGCACCACTTTGTTGGTCATGGTGCCGCCGTGCAAAGGGTGTGGGTGCGCAATCAGGGCGCAGCCGCGCGGCGTGCCAACAGGTCTATCCAACGCCACCTCCAGTTCGCCCGCTGGACCGGTTTGCAGCAAAACTTCGGTGTGCGCGTTCATGCTCAACGCCCCACGTCCGGTGGCAGCAGCAAACGCTCCACCACTTGACCATCGCGCAAATGCGACTGCACGATTTCGTCGATGTCGGCATTGTCGACAAAGCTGTACCAGACCGCTTCGGGATACACCACCGCCACGGGGCCCCCAGCGCAACGATCCAAGCAACCCGCTTTGTTCACTCGCACTTGTCCCGGACCGGCCAAGCCCAAGGTTTTGACTTGCGATTTGCAATGATCAAAGGCCGCTTGAGCGGCAAATTGGGCACAACAAGCCTCGCCGTTGCTGCGTTGATTCAGACAAAAAAAGATGTGCCGTTGGTAGTACGACGACGCTGGGGGTGTGGCGGGTTTCGACATCCCCGCATTTTAGGCCGCCGTCAGCGCCAGCGCGCCTCACCAACGTGGGCCGTGGCGCCGCAACGTGCCACGCAAACCCACCCACAAAGCCACAAAAGGCCAAATCCACCCCAGCCATTGGGACACACCATGGAAATGAATGAACCGCCCTTGCTCCCAAGCCCCCAGCGATTGGTCAAAGTAAGGACTGGCCAAAGAGGCGTTGAGCCAATACAAACTGGTCAGCAAAACCAACACCAAAACGCCGCTACACCAGCGCCTGGCCAAACCCAAAAACACCAAACCCACCAAAGCTGCCCAGATCAATCCCGACCACACGGGCGCACTCAGCCATGACCAAGCCTGAGCAGGACTCCAAGTCAAAGCCGTCGACAAAGCCGGCGACAAAATCGCCAAAGTCAACCAGAGCAGCCAAAACACCACGCGCTTGCGTGGATCGCGAATTTCAGCGTAGCCCAGCAACAGCGGGGCCAGCGCACCCAGACCTATGCACACCGACTCCCACACCGGTGTCAAAGGCGTTAAGTTCAATGCTGCGGTGCTCGGCACCAGATGGGCCCAAGGAGTGGGCGCCATCCACTCCGCCAGCACCAACAGACTCCGCTCCGCCACTTGCCCCAGGCCATACGGGACCGAGGGCGGGTACATCAAAGCCAACGGCCACAAGGCCAACAACACCAACGCCCCATGGGTGGTCGGTTCAAACCAGTCATCGCGAAACTGGTTCCAGCGTCGCATCAAACCCAGGCGCTCCAAAGCCACGGCCACCGCAGCGCCCAAGCCTGCCCCCACCGTATTGAGGGCCCAATCCACATTCGATGGCACACGCCTAGGCAACAAATTCTGAAGCGACTCTAGGCCAAACGACAGTGCCGACACCCACAGACAAGCCCACCAAAAACTGTGTCGCCAGCCGGATCGCACCATGGCCAAGGCCAACAAAAATCCCAAGGGGGCATAGCCCAAGAGGTTGGAGGCGATATCAAAACCAGTCCAGTACTGAGGCCACGGCGCCATCAGAAAAGACCACGGCGCCAAACCCTGAATGCGCCAGCCCTCAAACGGGTACAAACTGGCGTACACCACCACACCGGCCAACAGCGCCGACAGCGGCCAAGCCGATGAGCGCCCTTGGTCGGTCATCAGAACGGCTTGACGACCACCAAGATCACCACGACGAGCAGGAAGATCACCGGCACCTCGTTGAACCATCGGTACCACACGTGACTTCGGTGGTTATCACCACGCTCCCATTGGCGCAAATGACGACCGCACAGGTGGTGGTAGCCCAAAGTCAACACGATGAACAACCACTTGGCGTGCATCCATGCGTTGCCCGGCCCAAAGCCGATCTTGTAGCCTGCCCACAACCAAAGCCCCAAGCCGACAGCGGGAATGGCCAAGAGATTGGTGAAGCGCATGAGCTTGCGCGCCATCAACAACAAACGGTCGCGTTCGGCCGTGCTGTCGGCGGGCACCATGGCCAGATTGACGAAGATGCGCGGCAGGTAAAACAAACCAGCGAACCAACTGGCCACGAAAACGATGTGAAAGGCTTTGATCCAGAGCATGGCCCCAGTGTAGCCGTAGCAAAAAAAACCCGACCACATGGGTCGGGTGGGAAGCCTTTTTGCTGTCACACAAATCAGGCACCCGCTCAGGGAGGAAAAGCGGGGAACCGGGCCCAAAGACCCGACTCGGGCGAAATGCTAACCCAGCACCCAAGGGTCGGCAAGCTGTAACGGCCATGTGTCTGACTTTTGTCACAATGCGGTCATGCACGCCCCAGCACCCCACCCCTTCAGCCGCCCGCGCCGTTTGCGCCGCGATGCCTTCACCCGCGACCTGGTGCGCGAGCACCGCCTGAGCGCGGCCGACCTGATTTACCCCGTGTTTGTGCTCGACGCTTGACCTGCTGCTGCCGGTGGCGCAAGAGTGTGTGGAGCTGGGCATTCCGTACATGGCGCTGTTCCCGGTGATCGACCAGTCGCTCAAAACGCCCGACGGCCGCGAAGCCACCAACCCCGACGGCCTGGTGCCACGCGTGGTGCGCGCGCTCAAAGCCGCCTGCCCGGGCCTGGGCGTCATGACCGATGTGGCGCTCGACCCCTACACCAGCCACGGCCAAGACGGCGTGCTCGACGAGCACCACTACATCCTCAACGACCCGACGGTCGAACTGCTGGTGCAGCAAGCCCTGACCCAGGCTGCCGCCGGGGTGGACGTGGTGGCGCCCAGCGACATGATGGACGGGCGCATCGGCGCCAT
>CAZNWS010000141.1:0-4626 GCA_964576495.1 uncultured Hydrogenophaga sp.
AGCGTGTGCAGACCATCCGCCGCAGCGTGGACCACATTCTGTGCATTTTCCCTTTTGAGCCCGAACTCTTGGCCCAACACGGCATTGCCAGCACTTACGTGGGCCACCCGCTGGCCAACACCATTCCTGTGGTACCCGACCGGGCTGCGGCTCGCCAGCGTTTGGGATTGGCCCCCGAGGATACGGTGGTGGCGATCTTGCCGGGATCACGCGTCTCCGAAATCCAATACTTGGCACGCGTGTTTTTTGAGGCCGCGATCGGCGCCTTGCTTGAACGCCCCGGGCTCAAATTTGTTGTGCCCGCCATTCCCGGCTTGCGCCCAGCGATTGAGACGGCCGCGCGTCAAGCTGGCTTTGCACGGTGGCCGCAGGCACTGCACATCGTGGACGGGCAGTCGCACACGGTCTTGGCGGCTTGTGATGTGACGCTGATCGCCAGTGGTACAGCCACCTTGGAGGCCGCGCTCTTCAAGCGCCCGATGGTGATTGCTTACAAGATGAATAGCCTGTCTTGGCAGATCATGCGGCGCAAGCAACTGCAGCCCTGGGTGGGCTTGCCCAATATTTTGTGTGGTGAGTTTGTGGTGCCGGAGTTCTTGCAAGACGCGGCCACGCCGCAGGCTTTGGCGCAAGCCGTGCTGGGCTGGTTGGATGCGCCCGAACGCACGCAAGCCTTGGCCCAGCGCTTCACCGACCTGCACACCACCTTGACCTGTGACACCGCGCAGCGGGCCACCGATGCGATCCAAACCGTTCTTGCACGCTGAGCAAGCACCCTTGGTCTGGGATGTGCCGGGTTTGGTCGCGGGCGTGGACGAGGCCGGGCGCGGGCCTTTGGCCGGTCCGGTGGTGGCCGCGGCCGTCATCCTGAACGACAAAACCCCCATCCGGGGTTTGGCCGACTCGAAAAAACTCACGGCTTTGCGCCGCGAGCGCTTGTACGACGACATCATGGCTCACGCCTTGTGCTGCAGCATCGCCCAAGCGTCGGTGGAGGAAATCGACGAACTCAACATCTTGCAAGCCACACTTTTGGCCATGCGCCGCGCGGTGCAGGGCTTGCGCCTCAAGCCCAGCAAGGTATTGGTCGATGGCAACCGTCTGCCGCCTTTGGACGTGTTGGCCGAGGCGGTGGTCGGTGGTGATGCCTTGGTGCCCGCCATCTCGGCCGCTTCCATCTTGGCCAAGGTCACCCGAGACCGTTTGTTGGTGACCTTGCACGAGCAGCACCCGGGCTACGGTTTTGACCGTCACAAAGGCTATGGCACGGCGGAGCATCTGCGCGCTTTGAACACTTTGGGGCCTTTGCCTGAGCACCGCAAGTCATTTGCCCCTGTCGCCCAAGCCTGCTTGGCCGTGCGCGACTCCACCAATTGACTGTCATGACCGCACCGAGCCCCATCACCTCCAAAGACAACCCCCTGCTCAAGCAACTGCGCTTGCTCAGCCAAGACAGCACGGCGTATCGAAAGATCGGCCGTGTCTGGTTGGAGGGCGACCACCTCTGCCGGGCCTTGCTCGATCGGGGGCAGACCCCGGCGGTCGCGGTGTTCAGCGAGTCGCATTGGCCGCAGGCCGATGAGCGCTTGCGCCGTGCGGCGCCTGTCGTGCACACCGTGCCCGACCGTCTGATGGCCAGCGTGAGTGGTTTGGAGTCGCCCGCCGGTGTGGGCTTTGTGTGGACACTGCCCGAGGCCTCAGCGGTCCTGCCCGATGTGCCCACGGTGGTCTTGGACCGCTTGCAAGACGCCGGTAATGTGGGCTCGGTCTTGCGCAGTGCAGCGGCCTTTGGATTTCGCCAAGTGCTGGCCTTGCGGGGCACCGCTGCCTTGTGGTCGCCCAAGGTGGTGCGCGCCGGCATGGGGGCGCATTTTGGCTTGCGTTTGATCGAATCTTTGTCTGTCGAAGACCTTCAAGTCTTGAATGTGCCGCTCGTCTTGACCAGTTCACACCAAGGCGATTGGCTGCACCAAACCCCGTTGCCCTGGCCTTGTGCTTGGGTCATGGGCCATGAGGGGCAGGGTGTGGGCCCAGCCTTGGCCGAACGGGCTTCGCGCTGGGTGCGCATCGGCCAGCCCGGTGGGGAAGAGTCACTCAACGTCGCCGCGGCCGCGGCCATCTGTTTGCACGCGAGCGCGGTGGCCAGCCAGTTATAATTCCGAGGTTTATCCGCCCCTCACACACACCTAGGTGTTGGCCCGGGCGCTTGAGCAACGATCGTGGCATCCGCAGGATCGTGACTCGGGTGTCAAGGCCGGCTTGGCTGTGTCCCTTTTTCTGGAGATTTCCGTGCTGCCCGTCCACCCGAAAGCCCTTATCGCGCTCGCCGACGGCACGGTCTTTACCGGGATTTCCATCGGCGCCCCTGGTCACACCACGGGCGAAGTCGTCTTCAACACCTCGTTGACCGGCTACCAAGAAATCCTCACCGATCCCAGTTACTGCCGACAAATCGTCACCCTCACGTACCCGCACATTGGCAACACCGGCGCCAACAGCGAAGACGTGGAGGCTGAGCGTATCCATGCAGCTGGTTTGATCATCAAAGACCTGCCCCTATTGGCTTCCAATTTCCGTAGCCAAGAGTCCCTGAATGCATACCTCCAGCGCGAAGGCACCGTGGCCATTGCCGGCATCGATACACGAGCGCTCACCCGCCGGCTGCGCACCCACGGTGCCCAAAACGGTTGTATCTTGGCTTTGACCGAGGGTGAGGCCTTGACCGATGCCCACCGCGCCAAAGCCATCGAGTTGGCTCAAGCCGCGCCCAACATGGCCGGTTTGGACTTGGCTCAAGTGGTCAGTACCGCCAGTCCTTACCCATGGACCCAGACCGAGTGGCAACTCGGGTTTGGTTACGGTGAACAAATCGCCCCACGTTTTCACGTGGTGGCCTACGACTTCGGTGTGAAGAAAAACATCTTGCGCATGCTCAGCGAGCGCGGCTGTAAGGTCACCGTGGTGCCGGCCAAAACGCCTGCAGCCGATGTGCTCAAGCTCAAGCCCAACGGTGTGTTCTTGTCCAACGGCCCTGGCGACCCACAGCCTTGCGACTACGCGATCGCTGCGGCGCGCGAAATCATCGAGCAGGGTGTGCCCACTTTCGGTATTTGCTTGGGCCACCAAATCATGGCCCTGGCCAGTGGTGCCAAGACTTTCAAGATGAAATTTGGTCACCACGGGGCAAACCACCCGGTGCGCGAAACGCAAACCGGCCGCGTGTCCATCACCAGCCAAAACCATGGATTTGCCGTGGATGAGGCCTCTTTACCCGCCAACCTCAAAGCGACCCATGTGAGCTTGTTTGATGGCACCTTGCAAGGCTTGTCTCGTACCGATAAACCGGCTTTTTGCTTCCAAGGTCACCCCGAGGCTTCGCCGGGTCCACACGACATCGGCTATCTGTTTGACCGTTTCATTGGGCTGATGGAGCAGCCGGGCGCATCGGCATGAGTACCTATGGGATCACCGATTTGAGCACCTACGTGATGGGGGCGATTGGCATCATTTTGTTGCCAGGGCCGAACTCTTTGTATGTGTTGTCGGTGGCCACGGGTCGTGGCGTTGCCCAAGGTTTTCGCTCTGCAGGCGGGGTGTTTGTGGGTGACACGGTGTTGTTGCTGTTGGTGGCTTTGGGTGCAGCGGGTTTGTTGCACACCCAACCGGCCTTGTTTGCCATCGTGCAGTACGCAGGTGCCGCCTATTTGGCTTGGGTGGGCTGGGGTTTACTCCGTTCTGCACTGGCCAAACGCTCCGATGGCGCCGCACAAGTCAGTCCGGAACCGTCGGCCAATTTGCAGCAGCCGTTTCGACGGGCTTTGATCATCAGTTTGCTCAACCCCAAAGCCATATTCTTTTTGCTGTCTTTTTTTGTTCAGTTCATCGATCCGGCGTACCCCAACCCGGCGGTGCCATTTTTGATTCTGGCGGCCATCCTGATGGCCTTCAGTGGGATTTACCTGTCGGTGTTGATCGTGGCTGGCGCCCAAATGGCCAGCGGCTTTCGACGCCGACAACGCCTGAGCGCGGCTTTGTCCGGCGCTGTGGGTGCTTTGTTCATCTGGTTCGGGGCCAAGCTCGCGACCGCTAGCCTGGGTTAATACACATGCCAAAACGCAACGACATACAAACCGTCCTCATCATCGGCGCAGGCCCCATCGTCATTGGGCAAGCGTGCGAATTCGACTACTCTGGCGTCCAAGCTTGTAAGGCCTTGCGCGAAGAGGGCTACCGTGTGGTGCTGATCAACAGCAACCCGGCCACCATCATGACCGACCCGGCCACCGCCGATGTGACCTACATTGAACCCATCACTTGGCAGACGGTGGAGAAAATCATCGCCAAAGAACGTCCCTTGGTGGCAGGCGGCTTCGCGATTTTGCCCACCATGGGTGGCCAAACCGCGTTGAACTGTGCCTTGGACCTGTGGCGGCAGGGGGTACTGGCCAAATACGACGTGGAGTTGATTGGAGCCACACCAGAGGCCATTGACAAGGCTGAAGATCGCCTCAAATTCAAAGACGCCATGACCAAGATTGGTTTGGGGTCGGCCCGTTCAGGCATTGCCCACAGCATGGAGGAGGCATGGGACGTGCAAAAGCGCGTGGGCTTTCCCACCGTTATTCG
>CAZNWS010000142.1:0-4599 GCA_964576495.1 uncultured Hydrogenophaga sp.
CTCAAAGCTACCTCAGCATGCCTGCCATCATTTCGGCGGCCGAGGTGACCGACGCCGAAGCCATCCACCCTGGGTATGGCTTTTTGAGTGAAAACGCCGACTTCGCTGAGCGCGTCGAGAAAAGCGGCTTCACCTTCATCGGCCCAACCCCTGAGTCCATCCGCATCATGGGCGACAAGGTCTCGGCCAAGCAAGCCATGATTCGCGCCGGTGTGCCTTGTGTGCCCGGGTCCGAAGGGGCCTTGCCCGACGATCCCGCCGTGATCAAGCGCACGGCCAAGGCCGTGGGTTATCCCGTGATCATCAAGGCCGCTGGCGGCGGCGGCGGTCGAGGCATGCGCGTGGTCCATACCGAAGCAGCTTTGCTTCACGCCGTGCAAACGACTAAGGCCGAAGCGGGCGCTGCCTTCGGCAACCCCGAGGTGTACATGGAGAAATTTCTCCAGAACCCTCGCCACATCGAAATTCAGATCTTGGCCGACCAGCACAAAAACGCGGTCTACTTGGGTGAGCGCGATTGCTCTATGCAGCGCCGTCACCAAAAGGTCATTGAAGAGGCGCCAGCGCCGGGGATTCCCCGCAAGTTGATCGAACGCATCGGTGAGCGTTGTGCAGCCGCATGCAAAAAAATCGGCTACCGTGGTGCCGGCACTTTCGAGTTCTTGTATGAAAACGGCGAGTTCTACTTCATTGAAATGAACACGCGTGTTCAGGTGGAGCATCCAGTGACGGAGTGGATCAGCGGCGTGGACATTGTCCGCACGCAAATCGCGGTGGCCGCTGGTGAGAAGTTGCCTTTCACGCAGAAGCAAATCGAATTGCGTGGTCACGCCATCGAGTGCCGCATCAACGCCGAAGATGCCTACAAGTTCACCCCCTCGCCTGGTCGTATCACGTCCTGGCACATGCCCGGGGGGCCTGGCGTGCGCGTGGATTCTCATGCTTACACCAATTACTTTGTGCCATCCAACTACGACTCCATGATCGGCAAGCTGATCGTTTACGGCGATACGCGTGAACAGGCCTTGGCCCGTATGCGCACGGCTTTGTCCGAGACCGTGATTGAAGGCATCAAAACCAACATCCCTTTGCACCGCGAAATCATGGTGGACGCCAGTTTCGTGGCGGGTGGTACCAATATTCACTACTTGGAAGAGTGGCTGAGTCGACACGAGCGTTGACCCATGGCTTTGTTTGAGTTGGTGTTGATGGTGCCCGAGGCGGCTGTCGAAACGGTCGGCGAGGCGCTGGATGCTTTGGACGCCTTGAGCGTGTCGGTCGAAGATGCCGATGCCATGACCGACGCCGAAACCGCCTTGTTTGGCGAGCCCGGCATGCCCGCGCCCAAAGAGGGCTGGTGTCGTTCGCGCATCGTCGGTTTGTTTGCCACTGAATCCGCGGCCCGCGAAGCCGCCGATTTGCTGGGAGCGCAAGATTTCTTTGTGGGATGTGAAGTCTTGGGTGTGAAAAACGTGCCCGAACAGGATTGGGTGCGATTGACCCAGTCGCAGTTTGAGCCTGTGGCCATCACCGATGATTTTTGGATCGTTCCGAGCTGGCACGAGCCTCCTGCGGGGGCACAACAGGTGATCCGCTTGGACCCAGGCTTGGCTTTTGGTACAGGTACCCATCCCACCACCCGCATGTGTTTGCGCTGGATTGCCGCACGCAGCCTGAGCCAACAACGGGTGCTGGACTACGGATGTGGTTCCGGTATTTTGGCCATCGGTGCTGCGCGCATGGGGGCCGCCGACGTGACTGCGGTGGACATCGACCCGGCCGCCGTGACGGCCACCGATCTCAACGCACATGCCAATCATGTGAGTTTGCACAGCGGTTTGCCGGATCTGGCCAGTGGAGTCTACGACGTGGTCTTGGCCAACATCTTGGCGACACCGCTCAAGGTCTTGGCGCCTTTGTTGTGCACCCATGTGTCGGTGGGCGGTCATTTGGTGTTGGCTGGTATCTTGTCGCGCCAAGCCACCGAATTGCAAGAGGCGTACGCGCCTTGGCTGCGTTTGTCGGTGGCCGATGAGCAAGAAGGTTGGGTGCTCATGACCGCGCAGCGGGGCTGAGGTTCGTCACCCTGCAATAATGGCAGCATGAGCTTCATCACCCGCTGCCCTGCGTGTTCAACCTCCTTCAAGGTGGTGGCTGACCAGCTCCGTGTCTCTCAAGGCTGGGTGCGTTGTGGACACTGCGCAGAGATTTTTGATGCCAACGAGGACATCAAGCCTTGGGTGCCCACACCGCCTGTTTTGACCAACGTGGTGGATGAAGACCAGCAGCCCCCGGACCATGCATGGGCTCGCCAAGCCAAAGCGGTGGAGCTCTCGCCGCACGACTCCGCGCTGGACAGCGTGTTGGACGGTTTGGCCGAGCTCAGCGACGCACAGGCCCCAGCGCATGAACAGGAAGACCTCCTGCACGATAGCCTTGGGCTGGAGGGTGGTCAGGTTGGATCAGAATCCATGCCCATTGACCAAGACCCGGTGTTGCACATTGATGTGCTTCAAGCCGATGGCGATGAATTGCTCAGCACCGATTCCGAACCAGAACCTCGCTTTGTGCAGCAAGCCAAGCAGCAAGCGTTTTGGACTTCGCCTGGCGTTCGAGCCTCATTGTGGGCCGGTGTGGCTTTGTCTTTGCTCATTTTGTTGCTTCAGTGGTCGATTCATGATCGACACCGCCTGGCTGCATGGCAACCCAAACTCAAGCCCGTGCTCACAGCCATTTGTCAGCCCTTGGGGTGCCGGATTGAGCCTGTTCGACAGCTGGATGCCGTCGTTATCGATAGCTCAAGTTTGGTGCGCTTGTTGGGGCAATTGCATGCGCTTGATGTCGTGCTGAAGAATACCCAAGCTTGGCCGGTGGCGTTGCCCTCTTTTGAGTTGAGTTTGACCGATGCGCAAGACCAAGTGCTGGCGCGTCGTGTTTTGTTGGCCCACGATTGGCCAGACGCACCACAGGTGCTCGAGCCCGGGCAGGCTTGGCCTGTGAAGTTGCGCTTGTCGATCGCTTTGCCGACGGATCAGATCATGTCGGGGTACCGCATGGCGCTGTTCTATCCCTGACATCACAGCGCTCGATCTCAGCCGACCATGAAAAAAGCCCAACACTTGCGTGTTGGGCTGTTCACCACCCGAAGGTGGAAGGAAGCATCAAACCTCAGGGCTTGGTGGACGTTGGAAACGGCCAAGCAGCTTGAGGAGTCAACTTCGTTTGAGCCGCAGGGGCAGCAGGGGCAGCCGGCTTTTTAGCCGGCAGTGCTTTTTTTGCTGGTGCCGCTTTCTTCACGACGGCTTTCTTGGCTGCTGGCTTTTTGGCTGCAGGTTTTTTAGCAGCGGGTTTCTTAGCGGCAGGCTTTTTAGCTGCTGGCTTCTTGGCCGCAACCGCTTTTTTGGCTGCTGGCTTTTTGGCTGCAGGCTTTTTAGCGGCGGGTTTCTTGGCTGCTGGCTTCTTAGCTGCAACCGCTTTTTTCACCACGGCTTTTTTGGCAGCGGGTTTCTTGGCGGCAGGCTTTTTAGCTGCTGGCTTCTTGGCTGCTGCCACTTTTTTCACCACTGCTTTTTTAGCAGCCGGCTTTTTAGCGGCGGGCTTCTTGGCGGCGGGCTTCTTAGCCGCAACCACCTTCTTCACAGCTGCTTTTTTAGCAGCGGGTTTCTTCTTGGCCGGAGCGGCCTTTTTCGCAGTTGCCATTTTCTTCTCCTTGATCAAGTTGCAAAGAGCACTTCATCCAGCATGGGGCTGGTGAAGCGATTCAGCACTTTGCAGTCGTGTGAATGCATCCACGTCAGACTGCAAAGGGTTGAATTCAGCGAAAAACCCTGCTCCCCGCGCCGAGGCGCAGAGTGCAGGGTTTTTAAAACAGGTGTCATGTGCTGTGATTTCAGGGGTCAGTCCCAAGACAGGGCGCCGCCCGTTTGGTATTCGATCACACGGGTTTCAAAGAAATTGCGCTCCTTCTTGAGGTCGATCATCTCGCTCATCCAAGGGAAGGGGTTTTCTTCGTTGGGGAACAAAGGCTCCAGACCAATTTGCGTGGCTCGACGGTTCGCAATATAGCGCAAATAACCCTTGAACATTGAAGCGTTCATGCCGAGCACACCGCGTGGCATGGTGTCTTCGGCGTATTGGTATTCGAGTTCGACAGCCTTGAGGAAGAGGTCTTTGATCTCTGCCTTGAACTCGGCGGTCCACAGCATGGGGTTTTCGTGTTTGATCGCATTGATCAAGTCGATGCCAAAGTTGCAGTGCATGGACTCGTCGCGCAAGATGTATTGGTACTGCTCGGCCGCACCGGTCATCTTGTTTTGGCGACCCAGAGCCAAAATTTGCGTGAAGCCGACGTAGAAGAACAGGCCTTCCATCAAGCAAGCAAAAACGATCAAGCTCTTGAGCAAGGTCTGGTCGGTTTCAGGGGTACCCGTTTTGAAATTGGGGTCCATGATGGCTTCGATGAAGGGCAACAAGAACTCGTCTTTGTTGCGGATCGAAGGCACTTCCAAATAAGCGTTGAAGATTTCGCCTTCGTCCAAGCCCAAGGACTCGACGATGTACTGGTAAGCGTGGGTGTGGATCGCTTCTTCGAACGCTTGG
>CAZNWS010000143.1:0-4591 GCA_964576495.1 uncultured Hydrogenophaga sp.
TTGGCTCCAAGGTTTAGCCCTTCATCCACCGGGCCTGATAATGGCCTTCGGGGTCGTGGTCTTGGCTTTGCTTTTGCGGATTGAATCGGCGGCCTTGGCGTGGGTCGGTGCCCCGCCCAGAGAGGTAGAGCCAGTTGCCTTGGTTGCTGTAGGGGTCGTAGTCGACCAGCTGGGATTCGAACCACGCCGCACCCGCGCGGGCATCGCATGCCAAGTCGTGCACCAAATAACTCGCCACGATTTGCCGCATGCGGTTGGAGGTGAAACCGGTGGCGGCGAGTTCGTGCATACCTGCGTCCACGATGCGCTCGCCCGTTTGCCCCCAGCACCAACGCTCAAACCGCGCGGGGTCGTGGGTGGGGGGCGGCAAATTCGATAGGCCGCGTGCGCGGTAGAGGCGTTTGCCGTGCTGCTGGTGCAAAAACCGGAAATGGTCGCGCCACAGGAGCTCAAACCACAGCCAATACGTTCCGTCGTTGCCGCCGTGTGTGCGCTCGTAGGCTTGCAGATCGGCCCAAATGCGACGCGGCGACAGCGCCCCAGTGGCCAGTCCCGGCGACCAGTGACTGCTGGTGTGTTCGCCCTGCAAAGCGTTGCGGGTGGCTTTGTAGCGGTCGGGCCATGGCGGCGTGAGGTAGTCCTTCAGGTGCGCCAAGGCCCGACGCTCGCCCCCACGGTGCAGGCTTGGGGTGTTGGGGGTCACGCCCAGCAAAGCGTGGGGCGTGTCCACCAGGCCAGCCAGGTGCTCAAGCAGATCGGTGTTGGGGGGCGGCGGCAGTTCCATGGGGGCAGGAATGGGGGCACGCGGACGCACGCCAGCGCCTTCCACGGACCGACGAAACTCGGTGAACACCGCAGGGAGATCGGCCACAGCAAAGGGCAGGTCTTCGGGCGCGAGCAAGCTGGACTGCCAGACCGTTCGCACCGTCAAACCCGCTTGGCGCAGGGCTTGCACTTGCGCTTGTTCTTCGGGCGCGTCGATGGCTTCACACACCACGGTGCTGGCGCCACAGGCTTGCGCGCAGGCGGGCAACACCTCTTCAACGGGCCCACGCAAGAGCCACAGCGTTTGTCCCAAGCGGCTCAACTGGTCTTGCAGTTCGCTCAGGCATTCGGCGAGGTGCCGTCGGCGATGCTCGCCCATGCGCGTGAAGCCCCAAGCGGTGAGGGCGTCTTGCGCGGGTTCGTGCACGTACACCAGCAGCAAGCGGTCGCCGTCAGCGGCTGCGGACTGCAAGGCGAGTTGGTCGTGCAGGCGAAGGTCGTTTCTAAACCAAAACAGGTGGGTGCGCATGGATGTCAAAAATCAAAGCCCAACTGGGGTGAAGGCGCGGTTCGAGCCGCAGGGGTGCGTTCTGGGCTGCGCACGCGGCGAGAGGCGTGTTTGTTGATCACCTCGCGTTTGCCCGCACGCACCTCGGGTTGCGCGCGGCGGGCGTGCAAGGCGGCTTTGGCGCGACGTGTGGCTTCGCTGAGGTCCACGGGTGGCACGGGGATGTCGACGCCGACCATCAAGCCGCAGTGGCGCTGGACTTCGGGGGGCATGCGCCAAGGCTCAAACAACCACGCATCGGGCACGCGGCGCATGTGGGGTAACCAATGCCGCACGAACACACCATGCGGGTCGTGGTCTTGCGCTTGTTTGATGGGGTTGTAGACACGGGTGGTGTTGATGCCCGTGGTGCCCGATTGCATTTGCAGCTGACTCCAATGGATACCGGGCTCGTAGTCGAGGAATTGCGTGGCCAGCCATTGGCCCACGGGGCGCCAATCCAGCCACAGCGGGTAAGCCGCCACCGAGACCAACATGGCGCGCATGCGAAAGTTCAACCAACCGGTTTCACGCAACATGACCACACACGCGTCCACCATGGGCCAACCGGTGCGCCCCGAGGTCAGGGCCTCGAAATGCGCTGCGTTCCACTCGTCTTCGCGCAGCCCGTCATAGCCGCGGTGCATGTTGCGCCACTCGATCTCGGGCTCGCTTTCGAGTTTTTGGATGAAGTGGCAATGCCAATACAAGCGGCTGATGAAGCCGCTCAATCCGGCTCGGTGTTTGGCGGCGCTGGGCGGCAAGCTGGCCAAGGTGGTGCGCGTGGCTTGCACCACTTCGCGCAGGCTCAGGCAGCCCCAAGCCAGATAGGCTGAGAGCCGGGAGCAGGCGTCCGGCGCGCTCAAGGGCGAAGATATGCCGCCCCGGTAGCGCAGGGCGCGGGCGTGCAGGAAATGCTGCAAGGTGTGTGTGGCCCGCTGGCGTCCACCCCGCTGGCGTTGGGGCGGATCGTGCGCCAAGCCCTTGGGTGCTGGCACGTCGGACAGCGGCACCGAGGGCAGGGCGTGGGCCCATGACCGTTGCGATGGATCGGGCAGCGTGGCACAGGGCGCTGCCATATGAGCCTCCCAGCGGGATTGCCAGGTGTTGCGGCTCTTCAGGCGGCGAACCACCCCGAACGCGGGCACTTCGGTCCAAGGCACACCGTGATCCGCACACCACGCGGCCACAGACAAATCACGCTCGTAGGTCCAAGCGTTGCCGGTTTCCATGTGTGAATACAAACCCAAGACGGACTCTTGCGCGTGCAATTCGGCCAGCACCGACACCACCGAGCCCATACGCACCATCAAATCGCCGCCCAAGGCGCGCAATTCGGTTTGCAGCTCGATCAAAGACTCTCGAACGAATTCAAAATGCTGCAGGGCCGAGTCGGGCTGTTCCCAAAGTCCCGGTTCCACAACGTACAAGCACCGAACGGGCCCGGCACGCAGGGCTTGCGCCAAGGCCCCGTGGTCTTGAACCCGCAAGTCCCTTTTGAACCAAACCAGGCGTTGACCCATGGGCGCAGCGTCAAGGGGCCCAAGCGTGTTGGCGCAACTCGTCCAAGCTGACGTAGGCCAAGGCTTTGGCGTGCGTGCTGGCCAGCACCACGGGGGGCGCTACGCCGGCTTGTAAGGCTTCGACCCAGCGGTTGGCGCACAAACACCAACGGTCGCCGGGTTTGAGTCCAACAAAGCGGTGCTCGGGGCGCGGGGTGATGAGATCGTTGCCGCGAGCGAGCGAAAAGGCCAAAAAATCGGCGGTCACGCGGGCGCAAATCACGTGGGTGCCCAGGTCGTCGACGCTCGTGTTGCAGCAGCCATCACGGAAGTAGCCGGTCAAGGGGTCAAACGAGCAAGGCACCAGTTCCTCGCCCAACACATTCAGGGTGGTTTGGGTCATTTGTGGGATTGTGTCTTGTACCCATTGGCCTTGCGCCAGCCGGGGTCAAGCTTCATGAGGCTCTGAGCGGTCGGCGCTGGCGTTGGATGCATTGGATTTCGCCACATGCCGGCGTGTTGTGACGGCGTCAAAATGAGTGGGGTCTTGGTGATAAATCACCAAAACGATGATATTTTTATACTTTTGTTAATTACAAGGAATTCAGCATGCTGATTACTTTGGTGGGTTTTGCTTTTTTCTTTGGTATTTTGCTCAGCCGTTTGGGTCTGCCGCCCATGGTGGGTTTTTTGGTTGCTGGCTTTGCCTACAACATGGCGGGCTTTGAGACCCCAGAAGGTTTGCAGCTGATCGCCGACTTGGGTGTGACCTTGCTCTTGTTCACCATTGGTTTGAAGTTGGACCTCAAAGGCTTGGCCAAGACCGAGATTTGGGGCACGTCGCTGGCGCACATCTTGGTGTCCACCGTGTTTTTTACTTCGGTGCTCTGGTTGGCTCAACAACTGATGCCCCTGCCTTTGTTTGAGCTGTCGTGGATGGCCATGGTCGTGCTGGGTTTTGCCTTGTCGTTCTCCAGCACGGTGTTTGCGGTGAAGGTGTTGGAAGACAAAGGCGATATGTCGGCTTTCTACGGCAAGGTCGCGATCGGCATTTTGGTGATGCAAGACGTGTTTGCTGTGGTGTTTTTGGCCATCAGCGAAGGCAAGTACCCCACCTTTTGGGCCTTGTTGGTGTTTTTGCTGTTGGTGCCGGTGGTGCGCAAGCTCATTTACAAGCTGCTCGACTCGGCGGGCCACGGTGAGCTGCTGGTGCTCAGCGGTTTGTTTTTTGCCTTGGGTGCAGGTTTCGAGTTTTTCAAAGCGGTGGGTTTAAAGGGCGATTTGGGCGCGCTGGTGCTGGGCGTGGTCATTGCCAACCACCCCAAAGCGTCTGAGTTGGCCAAGTCGCTGTTCAGCTTCAAAGAGCTGATGCTCGTGGGCTTTTTCTTGTCGGTGGGCATGCAAGGCCTGCCCGATGTGCCCATGCTGCTCACGGCGCTGGTTTTGTGCTTGTTGCTGCCCATCAAAACCTTTTTGTATTACGCCATCGTGGTGCGGTTTGGCTTGCGTTCGCGTACGTCTTTGTTCACCTCGCTGAGCTTGGCCAACTTTTCCGAATTTGGTTTGATCGTGGCGGCTTTGGGTGTCACCCAAGGCTGGCTGTCGGTGGATTGGCTGATCATCGTGGCCATTGCCGTGAGCGTCAGCTTTGCTTTTGCCTCGCCGTTCAGCTTGGGTTCAGAGAACGCCTACCAACGATTCAAACGGTTTTGGGACCGTTTTCAACGGGGCACTTTGCACGCCAAAGACCAAATGTTGGACACGGGCAATGCGAAGG
>CAZNWS010000144.1:0-4587 GCA_964576495.1 uncultured Hydrogenophaga sp.
CGTAGAAGGTGAAGCCCAAGGCTTTTTGCTCGTCCAACCACTTGGTGTAGTCACGCGTGGGACCGCAACCGGCGATGACTTTGAAGCCCTCTTGGTGCAAGCGCTGGCAGATGGCGGTACCGATGCCGCCCATGCCGCCCGTGACGTACGCTACTTTTTGACTCATGACTGTCTCCTGTTGATTTGTGGATAAGAAAAATTAAACGCGCTCAATGGCCAAAGCCACGCCCATACCGCCACCGATGCACAGCGCGGCCAAGCCTTTTTGGGCTTGGCTGCGTTGCATTTCGTGCAGCAGCGTGACGAGGATTCGGCAACCGGACGCGCCGATGGGGTGGCCGATGGCAATGGCGCCACCGTTGACGTTGACCTTGGCGGGGTCAATGTCGAGCACTTGGTTGACCGCACAAGCTTGTGCGGCAAACGCCTCGTTGAGTTCGAACAGGTCCACATCGCTGGCTTTCCAGCCCGCGCGGGCCAGGGCTTTTTGCGAGGCGGGCACGGGGCCCATGCCCATGGTGGCAGGGTCTAGGCCACTGGTGCCGAATGCGGCAATGCGCGCCAGGGGCTTGAGGCCCAAGGCAGCGGCTTTTTGGGCCGTCATCACCATCACGGCGGCCGCGCCGTCGTTGATGCCCGAGGCGTTACCGGCGGTCACGCTGCCGGCTTTGTCAAAGGCAGGACGCAGACCGGCCAACACTTCAACGGTGGTTTTTTTGTTGATGAACTCATCGGTGTTGAAGACCAGCGGATCACCCTTGCGCTGGGGAATCACCACGTCAACGATCTCGTCTTTGAACTTACCCGCTTCTTGGGCGGCGGCGGCTTTGCGCTGGCTGGATGCGGCCAAGGCATCTTGCATCTCGCGCGAGATGCCGTGTACCTTGGCGACGTTTTCGGCGGTGATACCCATGTGGTACTGGTTGTAGACGTCCCACAGGCCGTCGACGATCATGGTGTCGATCATTTTCCAATCGCCCATGCGCTGACCATCGCGACTGCCGTTCAAGACGTGAGGGCTGGCGCTCATGTTTTCTTGACCACCGGCGATGACGATTTCGCTGTCGCCCCAGGCCACAGCCTGAGCGGCCAACATCACGGCTTTCAAGCCCGAGCCACACACCGCGTTGATGGTCAATGCCGGCGTTTCTTTGGCCAAACCGGCCTTCATCATGGCTTGACGGGCCGGGTTCTGGCCCACACCGGCGGCCAAGACTTGGCCCATGATCACCTCACCGATGGCGTCCACCGGCAAGCCCGTGCGCTCGAGCAGGCTTTTGATGACGATGCTGCCCAATTCGGTGGCGGGGGTTTTGGCCAAAGAGCCGCCGAACTTGCCCACGGCGGTGCGGGCGGCTGAAACGATGACGATGTCTTGCATGTATGAAGTCTCCTGTGGTGGCTAAAAAAATAAACAACTCACGCTTTGGCTTTGGCTTTGACGTAACGACCGGGTGCAGGCTCGATGACGGGGTAGGTTTTGCCTTTGCCGTACTGCTTGGGCGCAGCAACCTGCTTGCCCGCCAAGGGTTTGAGCCAAGCGGCCCAATCGGTCCACCAGCTGCCTTTGTGTTCGGTGGCGCTCTCGATCCAATCCTCGGCTTTGGCGGGGAAATGGTTGGCCGGAGCGGTCCAGAAACTGCGCTTGCCCTTGCTCGCGGGGTTGATCACACCCGCGATGTGGCCCGATGCTCCCATGACAAAACGCTTCTTGCCTTTGAACACTTGCGTGCTGGCGTATGCGCCACCGATGGGCACGATGTGGTCTTCGCGTGATCCGTACAAATACACGGGGATCTTGACTTTGCCCATGTCGATCTTCTCGCCACAGATGCGGGTCTTACCGGGCTTGATCAAGTTGTTTTCCAAGTACATGTTGCGCAAGTACCAAGCGTAGTAAGGGCCGGGCAAATTCGTGCTGTCTCCGTTCCAATAGAGCAGGTCAAACGGTGGGGGGGATTCACCCTTGAGGTAGTTACCCACCACGTAGTTCCACACCAAGTCGTTCGGGCGCAGGAAACTGAAGGTGGTGGCAAGGTCGCGCCCCGGCATCAATCCGCCCTGCTCGAACTGCATCTCGCGCATCTTCACAAAGGACTCGTCGATGAACACATCGAGCACACCGGTGTCGGTGAAGTCCACCAAGGTGGTCAAGAAGGTCGCGCTGTTGACGGGTTCCTCGCCACGCGCGGCCAGTACCCCCAGGGCCGAGGCCAACATGGTGCCGCCCACACAAAAACCCAAGGCGTTGATGGTGGGGGCACCGGTGATTTCACGGGTCACGCGGATGGCCTCGATCACCGCGCCTTCGATGTAGTCGTCCCAATGGGCTTTCGCCAAGGATTCATCGGGGTTGCGCCAGCTCACCACAAAGGTGCGGTGGCCCTGCTCGACCGCATAACGGATGAGCGAATTCTCGGGCTGCAGGTCCAAGATATAGAACTTGTTGATGCACGGGGGCACCAGCAAAAACGGCCGCTCGTAGACCTTGGCGGTGAGTGGCTTGTATTCGATGAGTTGAAAATAATCGTTCTCAAACACCACCGCACCTTCGGAGGTGGCGACGTTTTTGCCGACCTCAAAGACGCTCTCGTCGGTCATGGACAAATGGCCTTGGCGAATGTCGTGCAAGAGGTTGGCCACGCCTTTGGCGATGCTCTCTCCCTGGGTATCGATGGCTTTTTGTTGGGCTTCGGCGTTGAGCGCCAAGAAATTGCTCGGCGCGCTTGCATCGATCCACTGCTGCACTGCAAAAGCCACGCGGGCACGGGTTTTGGCATCGCCCTGCACCGCCTCAGCCAAGGCCATGAGCGTGCGCGCATTGAGCAAATAGGTGGCAGCAGAGAACGCGGCCATGGGGTTCTTCTGCCAAGCTTCGGCCGCAAAGCGACGATCGCCTTGGGGTTTGGCGTTGAAGCCTTGCATCCACAGCTCCGCCGCTTCTTTCATGTAAGTGGCTTGCAGGGCCGAGAGTTGTTCGGGGTCGAATTGCACCGCTTGCCCATTGGCCTGTTTGAAGACATCCCCCCAAGCCGACGCCAAGTTGGTGGGCATGGCCATACCCAGAGGGTTCGCTGCACCCGTGGCCGGCATCATGTGCAAAAAGGCCGCGAAAGGGTTGTTCATGGTGGTCTCCGAAAAGCTCTGGTGGCTTGGTTATGATGAATTGCCGATGGGTGACATCCCTTTGGACCCAGTCTGAACCTGCAGACTTCCAACTGGCTGACAAAGCCCCTCTTTTTGAAAAGGATTTCTGTGTACTTGGTGGCGATCGCTTGGATGTATGTGGTGCTGATGATGGCGGTGGCCGAGGCCACCAACAGCAACGGCACGGTCTTGGGGGCCATCTTCACCTTCTTGTTGTATGGCTTGCTGCCTTTGAGTTTGGTGATTTATCTCATGCGCACACCCGATCGACGCAAAGCCCGTAGAGCCCAAGAGGTTTTGGAAGATGCCGCCCGAGCCGCGGCTTCAGCCCAACCAAACACAAGCGGCCATGCGGCCACTGCCTCCCAAGACAGCAGCGTCGCGCCGGTGCGAGAAAAACCTTGACGCATTCTTAACGGTGCACCAATCGGTGCTGCTGTCGTTGCCCTGAACGTCGACGACACCCAAAGCGGCCAAGCGTTGCCGGGCCAAACCGGCCAAATCCGCCCACCACTGCCCTGCCCGCTCGGCGTGCGGTACAAAGCAAGCATCGCTGTAGCGCTCGGCACCAGACTGAAAAGCCACGCGAACTTCGTCGCCCACCTCAAAGGCCGAAGGCCCAATACAAGGTCCCAACCACACCCAAGTCTGTTGAGCCAAGGCGGTATCGCTCTGGCCTGGGTGGTGTTGGCGCATGGTTTGCATCCATGCGGCCCAAGTGCTTTCCAACACCCCCACACCCCCATGGTCCACACCCGCCAATCCTCGCCAACCGGCGTGGGCCGCGGCCACGCAGCGAGCGCCACGATCGGCCAAGAGCACCGGCAAACAATCGGCCACCATGATGGTGCACACGACCCCCACACAATCGGTCAAACACGCATCAGCCACCACCGTGGGGGGAGGATTTTCGTTCAATCGCAACACCTGAGTACCGTGTACCTGCTTCAGAAACGCCGGGTCATGTGCACCTTGCTGGCGCAAAACTTCACTCAGACGCGCACGGTTCTGCGCCACCGCGGCGGGCTCGTCACCGACGTGGTCGCCCAAATTGAAGGTGTCGAAGGGTGCTGCAGACACGCCGCCGGTGCGCAAGGTGAACCAGGCGCGAACGCCATCAGGCAAGCCCTCAGGGCAAAGCCCATCTTCGGGCAGGGGCAAAAGCGAAGTGTGTGACATGGTCTTGAGCATAAACCGGGAAAGCCGCCACCATTTGCGGAGAGAATGCCAAACATGCATTTTGGAGAGCCCATGAACCCGCGCTTCGTTTTTACCCCGCCGAGGGTCGTCTCGGTCCCGGTGGTCGACACCGACCAACAGCTCCCGGTTCACCGCATCTATTGCGTCGGTCGCAATTACGCCGAACACGCCAAAGAAATGGGCTTCAGCGGCCGCGAAGAGCCGTTCTTCTTCATCAAACCCGCCGACACCGTGGTCGTG
>CAZNWS010000145.1:0-4536 GCA_964576495.1 uncultured Hydrogenophaga sp.
GAGGATCTCGCGCGGATCCCCGTAGGCTCGACGACGAGTTCCCTCGCGATCCCGCCCCCGGAGAGTTGGCTGGGGCGGCGGTCGAGCAGGTGCGTGATTTGCAGCATGGCGGCGACCTCGGCGATGCGCTGCTGGCGCTCGGCCTTGGGCACCTTGCGCATCTCGAGCGCAAAGCCGATGTTGTCGGCCACGCTCATGGTCGGGTAGAGCGCGTAGCTTTGGAAGACCATGGCGATGTCGCGCTGGGCCGGTGGCACACCGACCACGTTGCGCTCGCCGATGGTGATGGCGCCTTCGGTGGGTTCTTCCAAGCCCGCGATGATGTTGAGCAAGGTGGACTTGCCGCAGCCCGAGGGGCCGACCAAGATCAAGAACTCACCGGGCTCTACCGCGATGTCGATTTTTTTGAGCACTTCCACGCTCTGATCGCCTTTGCCGAAGCTCTTGCGAATGCCTTGGATGTTCAATGCCGATGCCATGATGTTCCCTTATCCTTTGACCGCGCCGGCCGTCAGGCCGCGCACAAAATACCGTCCCGCCAACACGTACACCGCCACGGTGGGCAAAGCAGCGATCAAAGCCGCGGCCATGTCCACGTTGTAGGCCTTGACGCTGCTGGTGGTGTTGGCAAGGTTGTTCAAGCCCACGGTAACGGGCTTGGAATCGGCGCCACTGAAGGCCACGCCGAAGAGAAAGTCGTTCCAAATTTGGGTGAACTGCCAGATCAAGGTGACCATCACGATGGGCGTGGACATGGGCACGATGATGCGAAAGAAAATCTGCCAAAAACCCGCGCCATCCAAGCGCGCGGCGTTGAGCAGCTCGCCAGGTACCGCCGCGTAGTAGTTGCGAAAGAACAGCGTGGTGCTGGGCAAACCGGCCAAGCAGTGCACCAAGATCAAGCCCCCGATGGTGCTCGACAAACCCATCCAACCGAGCACTTGGCTCATGGGCAAGAGCACCACTTGGAAGGGCATGAACACGCCGAACAGCAAGAGACCAAAAAAGGTTTCGCTGCCGCGGAATTTCCACAGGCTCAGCACATAGCCGTTGAGCGCGCCCCACGTGGTGGAGATCAGCACCGCGGGGATGGCCATCCACACCGAATTCCAGAAAAAGGGCTGCAAGCCATTGCATTCCACGCCCGTGCAGGCGGTCGACCACGCTTGGCCCCAGGCCGTGAAATTCAGGCTGCCGGGCAGGCTCAACAAATTGCCGTTGCGGATCTCATCGGCGTCTTTGAGCGAGGTGATGACCATCACGTACAAGGGCGCCAAAAAGAAGGCCGCGCCGATCAGCAAGGTGCCCATCAAAGCCCAGCGGGCGAGGTGGTGCGAGGCGCTGCGTGAGCGCACAGGGGTCGTGGCGGTGCTCATCGGTGTTTGCTCCGAAGTTCGCTGTACAGGTAGGGCACGACGATGGCCGCCACCGTGACGAGCATGATGGTCGCACTGGCCGCGCCCAAGCCGATTTGCCCACGCGAGAAGCTCATGGCGTACATGAAGGTGGCGGGCACGTCGGTGGCGTAGCCGGGGCCGCCAGCGGTCAAGGCCATCACCAAGTCAAAGCTCTTGATGGCCAGGTGCGACAGCACCATGAGGGTGGAGAAGAACACCGGCTTGAGCGAGGGCAAGACGATGCGCCAGTAAATGCGCGGCAGGCTCGCGCCATCGATCTGCGCGGCCTTGATGATGCTGTCGTCCACACCGCGCAAGCCGGCCAAAAACAAGGCCATGGCGAATCCCGCGGATTGCCACACGCCGGCGATCACCACACAGTAAATCGCCAAGTCCGACTGGACCAACCAGTCGAACGTGAAGGAGGTCCAGCCGAGGTCTTGCATGACTTTTTGCAATCCGTCGCTGGGGTTGAGGATCCACTTCCACGCCGTGCCCGTGACCACAAAGGACAAGGCCATGGGGTAGAGGTAGACGGTGCGGATGAAGCCTTCACCGCGCACCTTTTGATCGAGCAAGATCGCCAAAAACACCCCCAGCGCCATCGACACACCCACATAGAGCAGGCCGAAGATCGCCAGGTTTTTCAGCGCCACCCACCAGCGCTCCATCGCCCACAAACGCTCGTACTGCAACCAGCCGACGAACTCGTAATTGGGCAGCATGCGCGAGGCCGTGACCGACAGCGCACCGTTCCAAATCATGAAGCCGTAGATGAAGGCCAGTCCCAGCACAAACGCCGGGGCCAGCACCAACTTGGGCAAGTGGTGTTCTATAGAGTGTTTCATGGGGGAGCCCCAACACCCACCCGTAGGTGGGCGTTGGGTTCAAGCGAGGAGGGAGGAGAACTTACTTGGCGGTGGCCACAGCGGCGATGCGCTTTTGCGCTTCGGCCACCGAGATCTTGCCGTCGTTCCAGAACGCGGTGACCACGTCTTGGATGCTGCCTTGCTTGGCGGGCTCAATGGCCATGCCGTGGGCCACGGAAGGCACCAAACCACCCGACTTGGCGGTGGCCACGAAGTCGTTGGCCGAGAGCTTGGCGCAATCGTCGAACTTGCTCATGTCGTGACCCAAACGCACGGGGATGGAACCCTTGTTTTGGTTGAACACTTCTTGGAACTCGGTGCTCAAAATCGCCGAGGCCAAATCGCCTTGGGCTTTCTGAGCGCCTTCGTCCTTGAGCTTGAACATGATGAAGGAGTCGACGTTGAAGGTGTAGGCGTTGGCCGTGCCAGGCGCGGCGGCGCACAAGAAGCCTTCACCGGGCTTTTTGCCCGCGGCAGTGAACTCGCCCTTGGCCCAGTCACCCATGAACTGGAAACCGGCCTTGCCCTGAATCACCAAGGCGGTGGTCATGTTCCAGTCGCGGCCTGGGGAAGCCGCGTCGGTGTAGCCTTTGAGCTTGCGGAAAGTGGTCAAGACCTTGGCCATCGTGGGGCTGTTGATGGCCGCAGGATCGAGTTTGACCAAGGCGTCGTTGTAGAACTGAGCACCGCCCACGCCCAAAGCGACGGATTCAAACACGGTGAAGTCTTGCCAGTTTTGACCACCGTGGGCCAAAGCAATCGCACCAGATTTTTTGATCTTGTCGGCCGCGACAAAGAACTCGTCCCAGTTGGCGGGCATGCCTTTGACGCCGGCTTTGTTCAGGACTTCGGGGTTGGCCCACATCCAGTTGACGCGGTGCACGTTGACGGGTGCAGCAACGTAATTGCCGTTGGCTTTCATGACGTCGGCCACCACTTTGGGCAGCAAGTCGTCCCACTTCTCGGCTTTGGCTACGCCATCGATGCTGGCGAGCATGCCTTCCTTGGCCCACTCTTGAATGGCGGGGCCCTTGACCTGTGCTGCGGTGGGGGGGTTGCCCGACACCGCGCGGCTCTTGAGCACGGTCATGGCGTTTTCACCGCCACCACCGGCCACCGCGAAGTCTT
Source organism: uncultured Hydrogenophaga sp. (assembly GCA_964576495.1). GTDB lineage: Bacteria > Pseudomonadota > Gammaproteobacteria > Burkholderiales > Burkholderiaceae_C > Hydrogenophaga. The sequence goes on from CAZNWS010000145.1 coordinate 3,395, forward strand.
TCCACTCGTGGCCTTTGGCTTCGAGCATTTTCTTGAGTTCGGCGGCCGAAGCGGCTTCGCCACCGGAAGTCCAGTAGTGCAGCACTTCCACCGACTGCTTGGCCACCGGTGCGGCAGGCGCGGCGGCGGCCGGTGCTTCTTCTTTTTTGCCACATGCGGTGGCCAACATGGCGGCCACCACAGCGGCGCCCAGGGTGTATTGGAATTTCATGAATCGTCTCCGGAGTGGCCGAATGGCCGTTGGTGAATGGCCCATTGCCCAACGCAATGAGTCCATTCATTATTCATTAATTAATTAACAAAAACACCCGGATAAACCCTCAGAGCCTGGCCGGCTCAGTCCAACGCTCGGGCCGCGCCCAACAACGCGGGGGATGGGTCGGCGGTGATGACCCACACCGGGATCTCGCGCAAATAATCGCTGAAGCGGCCCTTGGCTTCGAACCGGGCGCGAAAGGCCGACGCGTCCAAAGCCCGGCCCAAGCGAGGCGCGATACCGCCGCCGATGTACACCCCACCGCGCGCGCCCAAGGTCAGGGCCAAATTGCCCGCGCAAGAGCCGAGCAAGGCACAAAACAGCCCCAGCGCCTCCACCGCTTGCGGATGGCGCGCTTGCAAAGCCGCCTCGGTCACGGCCGCAGGGCTGTTGATGCCCGACACAGCCGCGCCATCGGCAGCGCACAAAATTTCAAAGGCGTCCAGCAGGCCTTGGCCGCTGAGCAATCGTTCACTCGATGGATGGCCATAACGCGCCGTCAAGCCATCCACGAGCACGCGCTCGCGCACGGTTTCGGCGGGCAAGGTGACGTGACCACCCTCGCCTTGCACCGGCACCCAGCCGCCCTGCCCATTGGGCAAGAGGCCCGACACGCCCAGGCCCGTGCCCGCGCCAAGCAAGGCTTTGGGCTCATCGGCCAAGGCCGTTCGTCCACCGACCTGGCGCAGCTGCTCAGGCGCGAGGTCGGGCAAGGCCAGGGCCAGGGCGGTGAAATCGTTGAGCAAGCGCAGGCGCCGAAGACCGAACTCGGCGCGCACCGCGGCTTGAGAAAAGGCCCAGTGGTGGTTGGTCATGCGCACCGCGTCGCCCGTGATGGGGTTGGCGATGGCGATCGCCGCCTCCGTCGGTTCGCCCAGCCCCACCC
>CAZNWS010000146.1:0-2226 GCA_964576495.1 uncultured Hydrogenophaga sp.
CGCATGCAAACCATCTCGGGCATTCACTACAACTGGTCGCTGCCCGGTTTGAACAACGACGATTACTTTGGCTTGATCCGTAACTTCCGCCGCCAAGCGTTTTTGCTGCTGTATTTATTTGGTGCTTCGCCCGCCGTGTGCTCGACGTTTGTGGAAGGCCGCCAGCACGAGCTGCAGCGGCTGTCCGAGCGCACGCTTTACATGCCGCACGGCACGTCCTTGCGCATGGGCAAACTGGGGTACCAAAGTGAGGCACAAGCCACGTTGGCCGTGAGCTACAACAGCTTGGAGGGTTATGCCGACTCGCTGCACGACGCGCTCACGCGCCCTTGGCCCGCCTATGAAGCCTTGGGTGTTCAGAATCCTGGTGGCGACTACAACCAGCTCGCCACCACGTTGCTGCAAATCGAAAACGAGTTCTACGGCACCATCCGCCCCAAGCGCACCATCGCTTCGGGGGAGCGGCCTTTGCACGCTTTGCGCGAACGCGGCGTGGAATACATTGAGGTGCGTTTGATGGACCTCAACCCCTTTGTGGACATCGGCATCGACGCCAACACCTTGCACTTTTTGGACGTGTTCTTGTTGTACTGCGCGCTCAGCGACAGCGCACCCGACAGCCCAGAAGAAATCCGCGAGATCGGCATCAATCAACACCTCACCGCGGCGCGTGGCCGCGAGCCGGGCTTGCAACTGCAGCGCCAGGGTCAAGCGGTGTTGCTTGGTGATTGGGCTCAAGACATCTTGCGCGAACTCCAACCCGTGGCCCAAGCCTTGGACCAAGCGCAAGGAGGATCGGCCCACGTCGACGCCGTGGCGCACGCCTCGCGCGCTGTGCATGACCCCGACCAATTGCCTTCGGCTCAGGTGTTGCGCGCTATGGCCGAGCGGCACGATGATGTTTTTGTAGGCTTTGTGCGCGAGCAGTCGCGCCAGACCCAAGCGGCCTTGTTGGCCGAACCTTGGAGCGCCGAACAGCAAGCGCGTTTTGAGGCCATGAGCGCCGAATCGCTGGCCGCTCAGCGCCGCATCGAGGCCGCCGACACCTTGCCGTTTGAGGATTTCCGCCAACACTATGTGTCGCCCGATCGATTGGGGACGGAGTCGCTCGCATGAGTGTTCAGTGGTTCCCCGGGCACATGCACCTCACGCGCCAGGCGATTGCCGAGCGCGTCAAAAGCATCGACGTGGTCATCGAGATGCTCGACGCGCGCCTGCCCGGCTCGAGCGCCAACCCCTTGCTCACCGAGCTCACCAGCGGGCGGCCCACGCTCAAGGTGCTCAACAAGCAAGACATGGCCGACCCCGAGCGCACCGCGCTGTGGCTGGCGCATTACAACGCCCAGCCCCACACCCGTGCCATCGCGATGGATGCCAGCCACACCTCACCGGCCAAAGCGCTCATGGCCGCGTGTGCCGAGCTCGCACCGCTGCGTGGGGGCATGGTCAAGCCCATGCGCATTTTGATTTGTGGCATTCCCAATGTGGGCAAGTCCACGCTCATCAATGCCTTGGTGGGCAAGCGCTCGGCCAAAACCGGCGATGAGGCCGGTGTGACCCGCAACGAGCAGCGCATCGCCTTGGCCGATGACGTGTATTTGTTCGACACGCCGGGCATGCTCTGGCCGCGCATCGTGGTGCCCGAGAGCGGCTTCAATTTGGCCGCCAGCGGCGCTGTGGGGCGCAACGCTTACGACGACCAAGAGGTTGCCTTGGAGCTCTTGGGTCGTTTGCAAAGCCACTACCCGCCATTGTTGGAGGCGCGTTACGCGCTGGGATGGTCGGCCCAGCAATGGCAAAACACGGCCGACGACCAGGCCTTGGAGGCCATTGCCCGCAAGCGTGGCGCGATCGCCTCGGGCGGCCACGTCAATTGGCAAAAAGCCGCGGAGCTGGTGATCGCCGACTTTCGATCGCAGTTGATCGGGCGCATCACCCTAGAGTCGCCCGAGGAATTTGAGCGCTGGTTGGCTGCGGGCCTCAAGGCCGACGCCCAACGCCAGTCCCAAAAGAAAGAGCGCCCGAAGGCGCCCCGTCGCAAACGTTGAAAACCGCAGACTTTATTGTTTGTATTTTTCTTTGCCCTTGGGCATGACGGCCGTGACCGGTGCAACGGGTCGATCCGACGTGACCGGTCCTTTGGGTAAGCTGCTGTCTTTCTTGGGTTTTTTCGACATTTTTTCGTTGCGTTGTTCTTTGCCCATGAGAGCCTCCAAAACAGGGTAG
>CAZNWS010000146.1:2326-4530 GCA_964576495.1 uncultured Hydrogenophaga sp.
CGACATTTTTTCGTTGCGTTGTTCTTTGCCCATGAGAGCCTCCAAAACAGGGTAGAGCCGCGACGTACGGCGCGTGGCGAGATGTTAATTCAAAACCGGTTGGGGTTCAGCAGGCCGACGCGGCGTTTTGATCGATCACCACGTTGCTGATTGGCTTGGCCACACAGGGCAGGATCCAACCGTCTTCTTTTTCTTCGGCGCTCAGGCCGGGCCACTCGATGTCGTAGCGTACCTGGCCGCTGAGCAGCCGGCACATGCAGGTGCGGCACGTGCCGTTGCGGCACGAACTGGGCAGCTGCACTCGGCCAAAGTCGGCGGCTTCCAGCAAGGTCAAGTCGCCCTCGACGTCGTATTGCAAGCCTTCGGGCTCGACGCGCACCGTGTACACCGTGAATTCATTGGGGTTCATGGCCCCGATTGTGGCGTGGGGATAATAGGCCCACACATGCCTCCAGTTTTGCCCCACGCCGTCGCTCGTTTGCGCCAAGCCCGCTTGGCCAGCGCCGCCAAACCCTTTGTGGCGCGAGGTTCGGGCCAGGGCCGTTGCGAGCAGTGCCGCTTGTTCACGCCGCAATGCCTGTGCGACTGGCGCCCCCAAGTTGAAGCCCGCAGTGGTATGTGTCTGATCATGGGCGACATCGAAGCCATCAAACCGAGCAACACCGGCTGGCTGATCGCGGACGTGGTGCCCGACACCTTTGCCTTTGGCTGGTCGCGCACGGCGGTGGACCCCGCGCTCTTGGCCCTTTTGGCCGACCCGCAGTGGGCGCCGGTGGTGGTGTTCCCCGGTGAGTTCGTCGATGCCGCGCGCGTGATCAGCGAGCTGCCCACCGATTGGACCGCCGCCCCGACCAGTCCCACGCCACAAGGCCCCAGGCCTTTGTTTGTCTTGCTCGACGGCACCTGGACCGAGGCGCGCAAGATGTTTCGCAAGAGCCCCTACTTGGACCGCTGGCCGGTGCTGAGCTTGCAGCCCGAGGTGGCCTCACGTTACCGCTTGCGCCGCTCTTACCGGGCCGAGCACCTGTGCACCGCCGAAGTCGCTGCCCTGTGTTTGGCCATGGCCGGTGACACCCACGCCGCGCACACGCTCTCGGCGTACTTTGATGTGTTCACCGCGCACTATTTGAGTTGCAAAGGCGTGCAACGGCTCGACCTGAACGACGAGGCGCACCAAGCCCTGCGGGCCTTGGCTCAGGCCTGAGCCCAAGCGCCCGGCGCCAGACCGTCCAAGGTATGCGGCCCAATGGCCACGCGCACCAAGCGCAGCGTGGGGTGACCCACGGCGGCGGTCATGCGCCGCACCTGCCGGTTGCGGCCTTCTCGAATCACCAACTCGATCCACGACGTGGGGATGTGGGCCCGCTGGCGAATCGGCGGGTCGCGCGGCCACAGCGTGGGCTCGGGCAGCAGGCGGCGCGCTTGCGCGGGCAGGGTGAGGCCATCGTTGAGCACCACGCCCCGCGCCAGCGCGGCCAAGGCCTCGTCGCTCGGCACACCCTCGACTTGCACCCAATAGGTTTTGTCCATTTTGAAACGCGGGTCGGCGATCCGCGCCTGCTCGCGCCCGTCGTCGGTGAGCAGCAGCAAGCCCTCACTGTCGGCGTCCAAACGCCCGGCCACGTACACACCGGGTAGGTCGATGTGGTCCTTCAGCCCACGCCAGCGGCCCTCGGGCGTGAACTGGCTCAGCACGCCATAGGGCTTGTTGAAACGGATCAGCATGCGCGGCGCTTCAAGCGGCCACGGCCCGAACCAACAGCACCGAGTCGCTCTCGGCACAGGCCAGCAGGCGGTCGATGTTGGGGTGCTTGCCCGGGTGGGCCAAGGCATCGGCGTGGTGTTCGGCGTACCACTCCAAACCCAAGCGCGCCGCGGCCGGCGTGATGCGCCCACCGTAGAGCAAACCCAGCGCGTGGTAGATCACCAAAGAACCGGCTTGGCCGGGCTTGGGTTCCAGGGTCGCCAGGGCTTGGCCGTCGGCGCTGCTGACGTGCAGGGCCGCGAGGTGCGCCACGCTGGGCAGTTGTTGGAGTCGTTCAGTGAAGTTCATGGTGGGGTCTTTGGGGGTAGCCTATATTACAAAGCCGCAGAACTTGGTGCCCGCCAACGCCCTCTATCCGCCCATGACCGTCCTCAACCCCCACCTGATTGAGGCCGATGGTCTGTCCATGCACTACCGCATCGGCGAGCGCGCTGGCAGG
>CAZNWS010000147.1:0-4521 GCA_964576495.1 uncultured Hydrogenophaga sp.
TTATACCGTCCTTTCGGACGGTTGCGCATCTCAGATGCGGCGGCGCTTTTGAGGGCGGCAGCCGTTGTGCGGCACGGGCGTCACGTCGGCGATCGACGTGATGCGGATACCCAAGGCACCCAAGGCGCGAACCGAAGACTCGCGGCCAGGACCGGGGCCCTTGATCTCGACGTCCAAGTTCTTGATGCCTTGTTCAATCGCAGCGCGGCCAGCCACTTCGGAAGCCACCTGGGCTGCGAAAGGCGTGGATTTGCGTGAACCCTTGAAACCTTGACCACCGGAAGAAGCCCAAGACAAAGCGTTGCCTTGGCGGTCGGTGATGGTGATGATGGTGTTGTTGAACGACGCGTGGACGTGTGCAATGCCATCGGCAATGTTCTTGCGGACTTTTTTGCGAACGCGGGCGGCGGCGCTGCTGGAGGGAGACTTAGCCATGGGGTTCCTTACCGATTACTTCTTCAGCGATTGGGCTGCCTTGCGGGGGCCCTTGCGCGTACGTGCATTGGTCTTGGTGCGCTGGCCGCGCATGGGAAGACCACGACGATGACGGAAGCCGCGGTAGCAGCCAATGTCCATCAGTCGCTTGATGTTCATGGTGGTTTCACGGCGGAGGTCACCCTCGATCGTGAACAGATTGACCTGGTCGCGAACCTTTTCGAGTTCGACGTCGTTCAGATCCTTGATCTTTTTGTCATAAGCGATGCCACAGGCTTCACAAATTTTGCGAGCGCGGGTGCGGCCAATGCCAAAGATAGCCGTCAAGCCGATTTCGGCGTGCTTGTGCGGCGGAATGTTGATACCTGCAATACGAGCCATGTTGGTCCTCTAAACTTCAATCAGCCTTGACGCTGCTTGTGACGCGGATCTGTGCAAATCACTCGCACAACACCCTTGCGTTTGATGATCTTACAGTTGCGGCACATTTTTTTGACCGACGCCGAAACTCTCATTGTTTTCTCCTAGAAATTCCAACAAACATTTAACCACTGGCCTTGTTGATCGTGCGTGATCAACTGGGCTTGAAATTCGCCTTCTTCAACAGCGATTCGTACTGTTGCGACATCATGTAATTTTGAACTTGGGACATGAAGTCCATGGTCACCACCACAATGATCAACAGAGACGTACCACCGAAGTAAAACGGAACGTTGTACTTCAAAATCAAGAATTCGGGCAACAAACAAACTGCAGTGATGTAGATGGCACCAGCCAAGGTCAAACGCAGCAGAATTTTGTCGATGTGACGAGCGGTTTGGTCACCAGGACGAATACCGGGGATGAACGCACCGCTTTTCTTGAGGTTGTCTGCGGTTTCACGGCTGTTGAACACCAAGGCCGTGTAGAAAAAGCAGAAGAAGATGATAGCAGCGGCGTAGAACGCCACGTAAACGGGTTGTCCGGGCGCTAAGGCAGAAGCCAAATCACGCAACCAACGGGTGCTGTCACCGGTGCTGATCCAGCTCACCAAGGTGGTGGGCAGCAAAATGATGGACGATGCGAAGATGGGCGGAATCACACCAGCCATGTTGAGCTTCAACGGCAGGTGCGAAGACTGACCGCCATACACCTTGTTGCCCACTTGGCGACGGGCGTAATTGACCAAAATCTTGCGCTGGCCCCGTTCAACAAACACCACGAAGTAGGTCACCAAGATCACCAAAGCGATGATCAGGATGGAGACCAAAATGTTCATGGCACCGGTGCGGACCAATTCCAACAAACCGCCGACCGCGCTGGGCAAGCCCGCGGCGATACCCGCAAAAATCAGGATAGAAATACCGTTACCCAGACCACGCTCGGTGATTTGCTCACCCAGCCACATCAGGAACATGGTGCCTGCCACCAAGCTGACGACGGTGGTCACTCGGAAGCCCATGCCAGGATCGATGACCAAACCAGCGGTGCTTTCCAGCGCAACAGCAATACCCAAAGCTTGGAAAATCGCCAAGGCCAAGGTGCCGTAGCGAGTGTATTGCGTGATTTTGCGACGACCGGCTTCGCCCTCTTTCTTCAACTGCTCAAACGTGGGCACCACGTAGGTAGCCAGCTGCATGATGATCGAGGCCGAAATGTACGGCATGATGCCCAAGGCCATCACACTGAACCGTTGCAAAGCTCCGCCCGAGAACATGTTGAACAAGCCCAAAATGCCGCCCGACTGCTGCTGGAACAGTTGACCCAAACGATCGGGGTCGATACCAGGCACGGGAATGTGCGTCCCAATGCGGTAAACGACGAGCGCCAACAAGAGAAATACCAAGCGACGGGTGAGGTCGCCGTACTTAGCTGTAGGTGCTTGTGCCATGGATCCAGTTGCCACGATCGTGTTCGCTTATCGGTTTAAACCAACGAACCACCAGCAGCCTCAATGGCTTGCTTGGCACCAGCCGTTGCGGCGATATTCTTCAACACCACGGCGGCTTTGATTTCGCCGGTCTTGACGACTTTGACGCGCTTGGCCAAGTTGGAGATCAGGCCAGCTTGTTTCAAAGCGAGCATATCCACTTCTTTGGCGTTCAAGGAAGCGATGTCGGCCAACGTAACTTCCGCATTGAATTGGAGTTGTTGGGACTTGAAGCCACGCTTGGGCAAGCGACGCTGCATGGGCATTTGACCGCCTTCGAAGCCGACCTTGTGGTAGCCACCTGAGCGCGATTTTTGACCTTTGTGGCCACGGCCAGCGGTTTTACCCAGGCCAGAGCCGATGCCACGACCCACGCGACGCTTGGCGTGCTTGGCGCCCGAGGCGGGCTTGATGTTGTTGAGTTCCATGTCTTGTGACTCCGTATCAGAGTACCTTGACCAGGTAGCTGATCTTGTTGATCATGCCGCGCACTGCAGGGGTGTCCTGCAATTCGCTGACGCTGTTGACTTTGCGCAAGCCCAAGCCACGCACGGTGGCGCGGTGGTCTTCTTTGCAACCGATGGGGCTGCGAACGAGTTGGACCTTGACGGTGTTAGCAGTGGTCATGATCGCTCCTATCAGCTCAGGATGTCCTCAACCGACTTGCCGCGCTTAGCCGCAACTTCGGATGGGGTGGTGGAGTTTTTCAATGCGTCCAGGGTGGCGCGCACCAAGTTGTAGGGGTTGCTCGAGCCGTGGCTCTTGGCCACCACATCGGTGATACCGATGACTTCGAACACCGCACGCATAGGGCCACCTGCGATGATGCCGGTACCTTTGGAGGCGGGCAACATCAAGACGTTGGCTGCACCGTGTTCGCCGTGCACGCTGTGGTGCAAGGAACCGTTCTTGAGCGACACCTTGAACATGTTGCGACGGGCTTGCTCCATGGCCTTTTGCACCGCCACGGGCACTTCGCGGGCCTTGCCCTTGCCCATGCCGACGCGGCCATCGCCGTCACCGACCACGGTCAATGCTGCGAAACCGAGGATACGACCACCCTTGACCACTTTGGTCACGCGGTTGATCGCGATCATCTTTTCGCGCAAGCCGTCTTCGTTCGCTTCGTTCTTTACGTTTGCCTGAAATTTAGCCATTTTGTGTATCCCGCTTGATCAGAACTGCAGACCGGCTTCGCGAGCCGCATCTGCCAGGGCTTTCACCCGGCCGTGGTAGGCAAAGCCCGAACGGTCAAACGCCACTTTTTCGATGCCAGCGGCCTTCGCTTTTTCAGCGATGCGCTTGCCAACGACTTGGGCTGCTGCGGTGTTGCCACCCTTACCAGCAGCACCCAGTTGGGCGCGAACTTCGGCTTCTGCGGTAGAGGCAGAAGCCAGCACGCGGGCGCCATCTTCGGAGATGACGGTTGCGTAGATGTGCAGGTTGGTGCGGTTCACAGCCAAACGGACAGCGCCTTGTTGCGCAATCCGAATGCGTGTCTGACGGGCCCGGCGCAGACGTTGCTCTTTTTTCGTCAACATGATCCTGATCCTTATTTCTTCTTCGTTTCCTTGATCACGACCTTCTCATCCGCATAACGGATGCCCTTGCCTTTGTAAGGCTCTGGGGGGCGAACGGCGCGAATTTCGGAAGCGATTTGACCAACGCGTTGGCGGTCGGCACCTTTGATGACCACTTCGGTAGGCGAAGGCGTTTCAACCTTGATACCAGCGGGCATTTGAATGTCCACTGGGTGGGAGTAACCCACGTTCAAGTTCAACTTGGCGCCCTGAGCCGTGGCTTTGTAACCCACGCCAATGAGGGTGAGCTTTTTCTCAAAGCCTTTGCTGACACCTTGCACCATGTTGTTCACCAGCTGACGCAGGGTGCCCGACATGGCGTTGGCTTCACGAGACTCATCAGCAGGCACAAACGAAATCGAGCCTGCGTTGTTTTCCACTTTGACCAGGGTGTTTTGGTTCAACACCAAAGAGCCCAAAGCGCCCTTCACACTGATCTGCGTGCTGTTGATGGCCACCTCAACCCCAGCGGGGACAGCGACCGGCATTTTTCCAATACGTGACATTCAGTTGCTCCTCAATGTCGGCGTTAGGCGACGTAGCACAGGACTTCGCCACCGACACCGGTAGCGCGCGCCTTGCGGTCGGTCATGACAC
>CAZNWS010000148.1:0-4511 GCA_964576495.1 uncultured Hydrogenophaga sp.
ACCTGAATTCAAAGCCTACCAAGCGCAGGTGATCAAGAACGCACAGATCATCGCCGAGACCCTGACCCAGCGCGGTTTGCGCATCGTCAGCGGCGGTACCCAGAGCCACGTGATGCTGGTGGACTTGCGCGCCAAGGGCATCACCGGCAAGGCCGCCGAAGCCGCCTTGGGTGCAGCCCACATGACGATCAACAAGAACGCGATCCCGAACGACCCTGAGAAGCCCTTCGTGACCAGCGGTGTGCGCATCGGCACGCCGGCAATGACCACACGCGGCTTCAAGGACGAAGAAGCGCGCGCCACCGCCCACCTGATCGCCGACGTGCTCGACAACCCCACCGACGAGGCGAACCTGGCCGCCGTGCGCGCCAAAGTGCACGCACTGACCAGTCGCTTCCCGGTCTACGGCTGATCGGATGCTGAGATGAAATGCCCCTTCTGCGGTCACCTCGAAACCCAAGTGGTGGAGACCCGACTGGCCGAAGACGGGGGCTTCATTCGTCGGCGGCGCCAATGCGGCGCCTGTGAAAAACGCTTCACCACCTACGAAAAACCCGAGGTCAGCTTCCCGACCATCGTGAAAAAAGACGGCCGTCGCATCGAATACGACCGCAGCAAAATTCTGGGCAGCCTGCGCTTGGCCTTGCGCAAACGACCCGTGAGCACCGAACAGGTGGACAGCGCGGTGGAACGCATCGAAGAACAGTTGCTCTCCAAAGCCCAGCGCGAAGTGGCCTCCAACCGATTGGGTGAGTTGGTCATGCGCGAACTCAAAAAACTCGACACCGTGGCCTACATTCGCTTTGCCAGCGTCTACCGAAGCTTTGAAGACATCGACGACTTCCGCGCCATGGTCGACGAAGTGCGTCGCTGAATCGAATCCCTGCTGCAACGCAAATGTGAGCCACGGCACGGCCCCCCGTAAATCCACCGCCACGCCCATCGAAACAAAAGTTGAGGCTGTCTAGCATGGGGTATGTCCAACAACAATGCACTGCCCACCCACGGCCCAAGGGGTCACAGCTTGCTCGAGCTGATGATCGTTTTGAGCTTGATGGGCTTGCTTTTGGGCTTGGCGGCCCCGACATGGCAGGGTTTGCAAAGCCGCACGGCTGTTCGTGACCTGGCGCAGCGTTATGTGAGTGCACTGTTCGCGGCCCGCTGGTTGGCCATCCGCAGCGGGCAAACCACCACGGTGTGCCCCAGCGTCGACGGGCAGCAATGCACCGAAAGTGGACTTGAGCAAGGCTGGATCGTGCTGCAAGGCGCTAACACCTTGGTTCAGGACGGCGCTCCCAGCCCAGCGACGGGCATCCACACCCACTACGGCCACCGAACCCTGCCCATGGCATTTGCGCCCAACGGCTTGGTCAACGGTGTGGGCTTGCGGCAAATCAACTTGTGTGTGCCCGCGCACCCCAAGGCATCTTTGGCTCTGATCATCAACCAAACCGGTCGTGTGCGCTGGGCCGAAGCTCCCAACTGCCCATGATGCGCCGAACAGAACAGGGTTTGGGCCTGCTGGAGGTGCTCATCGCTTTGGTGGTTTTAAGCGTGGGCTTGATGGGGGCATCGGCCATGCGCCTGCAAGCCCAAGCCGCGGCCCAACAAGCCGAATGGCAACACCAAGCCTTGCTTGCCGCGCAAGCGATCACCCAGGCCATGCGAAGCAACCCGTCCGCCATGATTCAAGGCGCTTACACCGCGGAAAATGCCGACGACTCGGTGGGCTCCGTCGCCCATCACCCTTGCGAGAGACGTGCCTGTACCCCCAGCGCGCGGGCGGATCACGATGTCTTGGCGTGGCGAGCCCATTTGGCCACGCAGCTGCCCGATGGTAGGGGCGTCCTGCAATCGATGGGCCCCACACAGCGGCGCATCGTCGTGATGTGGTCATCGCCCAGCCCACAAGCCAAAGCCCCCTGCCCCACACCTTGGCCCGAGGAGCGCAGTTGTCTGGTGTTGGAGGCCGAGTTGTGAAAGCGCCACTGGGCACCAGCTTGCTCGAACTCTTGGTCGCCCAAGCCTTGGGGCTGATGTTGATGGCCGGCGTGCTTCAATCCTTGAGCGACGCCCTATCGCAACAACGTGAAATCGAAGAACAGTTCGAACGCCGCGAGTCTGCCCAACTGGTGGCACTCGTCTTACAGCAGCAATTGGCCACTGCGGGCTTTGTGGACTGGACAGGCGGCGGCTGGTCGCTCAGCGGTGGTTCACGTTCGGTCATGGCCGCCCAGACTTTGCCGGGGGGCGCGGCCCTGTTTGCTTGTCCTGGCGACATGCACGGCAGTGCTTGGCAACACGCGAGCGCATCACCTTCTGAGCGCCCGCGCTGTGGCACAGCAAGGTCCGTGCGCCACACTTTGCAAGTGGTCAGACAAGGTACCCGCGGTGAACAAAACACCCAAACCAGCAAAGATTGTTTACAACAACACAGCCCAGGGCCATGGGTTGTGAACCGCCTATACACCCACGTGGGCAACCTAGGCGCTCAACTGTTGTGCGCAGGCTCAGGCAATCAATCGGGACAAGCTTTGGTGGCCGGGGTGGAGGAGTGGGTTTTTCGGTTTTTGGTTCGTCACGCCGATGGTCAAACCCAATGGCTGACCACGGCCGACATGGGGCCAGCCGATGCTGCCCATTGGCAACGGGTCGTTCGGATCGAGGTCTGTTGGATCCAGGTCAGCCAAAGAACAGGGCGTGGCGGGCTGCTCATGCTCAGTGATCAGAGCACCCGACCCACCTGCCAGCGCGGGGCGGACGCTCAATGGCTCACTGGGGTAGCCCGTGAGCAGGGCGATCGCCGATGGTGGCAGCGCCATACCCACACCGTGGCTTTGATCAACCACGTGGAGATGAACCCATGAAACACACACCCAGCGAAGAAGGTTGGGTCATGCCCCTCGCCCTCATGGGTTTGGCCGTGGTCAGTGCCGTGACCACCAGCGCATGGCATCAAGCCCGGCAACGAGCCGAAGGCTTTGGGTATCTCCAACAACATGAACGCAGCCGCCAAGCGGCACACGCCCAATTGCAGGCAGCCGAATTGGCGTGGCAACATGGCTTTAGCTTGCCCACCGGCGTTGTGCACCGCAACGTGCTCAGCACCGATCTGGGTTGGCCACCACCCCACAGGCAGCTGCACCGATTCACCGCCATTGGCCAACACGGCGATAGCCGCGTGGTGGTGGAGAGCACTTGGGCTCAAGCCTTGGACGAACACGGTCAACCCCGATCCGACACCCCCCCTGAGCGTTGGGCTTGGCGTGAGATCTGGCCATGAAACACCCCAAAGGATTCAGCCTGATCGAGTTGTTGTTTGTATTGACCATCGTGGGCCTGCTCACCCACATGGCCTTGCCGCGATTTGACGCGCACGTTCAACGCGTGCATCGAACACAAACCCAGCAACAACTCTTGGCCATTGCCCAGCGCCTGGCGCAGCAACACAGCCTCACAGGTAGCTTCGCACACAATCCCAACAGCCCACAAGACGATATCAACGACGCGTGGTTGAGCGCTCAAGGCTGGGAACACTGGCCCACAACAACCTCCAACGACTCAGCGCGCTACCGCATCCGCTTTGTCAACGGTGCGCCACAAGCACAGCAATACATCTTGCAGGCCGAGCCCATGGGCGCTCAGGGTAGTGACCCCTGTGGGGTGTTGATGCTCGACCAACGCCACGTCCGAGGTGCGGGTGGTGTGCTGGACAGTCGCGCCGAACTGACCCAACGCTGCTGGGCGCGCTGAGTGCGCTATAAACCCACGCATGCACCTGCCGCACCTGCACACCGCCCAAGCCCTCGCCCAAGAGGCCCTGACGCTCTCCAACCCCAACCCTCGTGTGGGTTGCGTGCTGACCGATGCCAATGGGCGCGTGGTTGGCCAGGGACACACCCAAGCCTTGGGCGGACCCCATGCTGAAGTCATGGCGCTGCGAGACGCTCAAACCCAAGGTCACGATGTGCGGGGTGGCACCGCCTACGTCACCTTGGAGCCCTGTTCCCACCACGGCCGCACACCACCGTGTTGCGATGCCTTGGTGGCCGCAGGCTTGGCAGCGGTCGTGATCTCGACCTTGGACCCCAACCCCTTGGTCGCCGGGCAAGGTGCCGAGCGCTTGCGCGCCGCGGGCCTGCGCGTGCACGTCATGCCCGCCCACAGCCCCGAATCCAGGGCCGCACGCGAGCTCAACATCGGCTTCTTCAGCCGCATGCTGCGGGGTCGGCCTTGGGTGCGCCTGAAGATGGCCGCCTCGCTCGACGGCATCAGTGCCCTGCCCAACGGCGTGAGCCAATGGATCACCGGCGAAGCCGCCCGCGCCGATGGCCATGCGTGGCGCGCTCGCGCCTGTGCCGTGCTCACCGGCGTGGGTACCGTGCGCAGCGACAACCCCACGCTGGACGTGCGCGCCGTGGCCACCACTCGCCAGCCACAGCTGTTCGTGGTCGACAGCCGGTTCGAGACCCCCACCAGCGCCGCCCTGCTCCAGCGATTGGCCAACGGAC
>CAZNWS010000149.1:0-4508 GCA_964576495.1 uncultured Hydrogenophaga sp.
CGCCCGAGTCCAGCAGGTGGTAACCCAAGCGTTGGGCCACTTGGCTCGACAGGGTGCCTTTGCCCGAGGCTGTGGGGCCGTCGATGCACAGCACGGGAATGCGGTCCACGTCGGTGTGCACACGCTCGAACAGGGTTTCGAAGTAGTCGGGGAAGGTTTTGCCCACGCACTGGGGGTCCAGGATGCGCACCGGCACACCGTCGGGGTTGAAGGCGGCCAGCGAAAAGCACATGGCCACGCGGTGGTCGTCGTAGGTGTGGATGCTGGCCGCGCGCCATTGGCCGGCGGGCAGGGGGTGGATGCGGATCCAGTCCGGCCCACTCTCGACCTGCGCGCCGAGTTGACGGCACTCGTGGGCCATGGCCTCGATGCGGTCGGTTTCTTTGACGCGCCAGCTCGCGATGTTGCGCAGCGTGCTCGGGCCGTCGGCGTACAAGGCCATGACGGCCAGGGTCATGGCGGCGTCGGGGATGTGGTTGCAGTCCAGGTCGATGGCCTTGAGTGGCCACTGGCCGCGCGCGATGTGCAGTCGGTTGTCTTCGCCTTGGATCTGTGCACCCATTTGGCGGGCCGCTTCCACAAAGCGGATGTCGCCTTGGATGGATGCGAGGCCCAAGCCCTCGATGGTGATGCCGGATTGGCCAGGGGTGGGCGGTGCAATGGCGCCCAGCGCGATGAAGTAGCTCGCCGATGAAGCGTCGCCCTCAACGTGGATGCGCCCGGGCGAGCGGTAGCGGCTGCCCGCGGGAATGGTGAAACTTGACCAACCTTCGCGGCGCACCACCACCCCAAAACGCGCGAGCAGGTTGAGCGTGATTTCAATGTAGGGCTTGGAGATCAGTTCGCCCACCACTTCAATCACGATGTCCCGGCGGCTGACCAAGGGCAGGGCCAAGAGCAGAGCGGTGAGGAATTGGCTGGAGACGTCGCCGCGCACTCGGATGGGCGCATCGAGATGCAAGGGCGTGGGCGAACCGGTGCCGACCTGCAACGGCGGGTAGCCCGTTTGGCCGAGGTAGGTGATGGGGCAGCCCAGTGGCATCAGTCCATCGATCAAGTCGCCGATGGGGCGCTCGTGCATGCGGGGTACGCCGCTGAGCGTGAACTGGCCCCCGAGTTCGGCGCTGAGCAAGGCCAAGGCTGCGGTGAGCGGTCGCATCGCTGTGCCGGCATTGCCCAAAAACAGATCGGCTTGGCACACCGGCAGCTGGGCACCCAGGCCTTGCACGCGCAAGTAGCCATTGGCTTGGGGCTCGACGGCGCAGCCCAATTGACGCAGGGCTTGCAGCATCACACGCGTGTCGTCCGAGTCCAACAGATCAACGATCTCGGTTTGGCCCTCGCTCAAGGCTGCAAGCAAGAGCACACGGTTGGAAATGCTTTTGGAGCCCGGCAAGCGCACGCTGCCCCCGGCGTGGGTCAGGGCAGGGATGTCGAGGAATTCGGTTTTGAACATGGTGTCAGTCGGTGCTGGGGCCTTGGCCCATACGCCAATCGGCCCGTGCGGCGCTGGCGCTGGCGATGAGCTCTCGCAAAGCCGGGGCGTCCTCGGCGATGAGCGCTGTTTCAAAGTCGTTCAAGGCTTGTTGGAAGTGGTCCAGTTGCTCCAACATGGCTTGCCGGTTGGAGATCAAAATGTCGCGCCACACGCTGGGCTCGCTGGCTGCGATGCGCGTGAAGTCACGAAAGCCGGGGCCGGCCAAGGTCAAAAACGCCTCACCGCGGCTTTGGCCCTGAATGGCCTTCATCATGGCAAAGGCCAAGAGGTGGGGCAGGTGACTCACGGCGGCGTAGGCCTCGTCGTGCGCTTCGGGTGTCATGCGACGCACGCGGCAGCCCAAGGCTTGCCACAGCGCGTGGGCGCGTTCGGTGTGGGTTGGATGGGTATCGTCGGTGGGGGTGAGCACCACTTGGCAACCGTCGTACAGGTCGGCGGTGGCGTGTTCCACGCCGGCGTGCTCTTTGCCCGCGATGGGGTGGGCGGGCACGAACCGGCCCAGCTGCGCACCCAAGGCGCGTCGAGCGCCGAGCACCACGTCTTGTTTGGTGGAGCCCACGTCCATGACCAAGCTGTCTGAGGACAAATAAGGGCTAATGGCTTGCAGAGTGGCTTCGATTGCGGCCACCGGCACGGCCACCAAGACCACATCGGCGCCTTGTGCCGCTTCGGCCGCGGTGTTCACCACCCGGTCAACCACGCCCAGTTTCAAGGCTTTTTGGGCGCTGGCGGGCGACTGGCTGTGGCCCACCACGGTTTGAACCAAGCCCGCGCGCTTGAGCGCCAAGGCAAAAGAGCCGCCCATCAGGCCGCAGCCAATGAGTCCGAGTTGTTTGAACATGGTCAAGCGTGTGTGAGGGTGGGCGTCAATCCATCGCGGGGTAGACCCCCAAGACTTTGTAGAACGCGCACAGACCTTGCAAGTCCGCCAAGGCCGCAGCCACGTGGGCTTGTGATGGGTGGCCCCGCAGGTCGATGTAGAAGAAGTATTCCCACTGCCCCGATTTGGCGGGGCGGGATTCGAAGCGTGTCATGGACACGCCGTGATGCTTCAGCGGTACAAGCAGATCGTGCACCGCACCGGCTCGGTTGGGCACCGAGACGACCAAGCTGATGCAGTCTTGGCCGCTGGCCTCGGGTGTGGCCAAGGTTTGTGGCAGACATATGACGGCAAAGCGGGTGCGGTTGAACGCCTCGTCTTGGATGGCGTGAGCGGCGATGTGCAAACCAAACTCGGTGGCCGCCCGCTCGCTGGCGATGGCCGCCCAAGTGGGGTGCTCAGCCGCCAAGCGAGCACCTTCGGCGTTGCTCGAGACGGCGCGGCGTTCGGCATTGGGCAGGTGGGTGTTGAGCCAACCTTGGCATTGGGCCAAGGCTTGAGGGTGGGCCAAGACGGCTTCGATGCCACTCAGGTCGTTGTGCTGGCGCAGCAGGTTGTGGCGGATCAAGAGGCTGGTTTCGCCCACGATGTGCACGGGCGACTGCAAGAACAGATCCAGTGAGCGCGAGACCGCGCCTTCGGTGGAGTTCTCCACCGGCACCACACCGAACTGGGCCGAGCCGGCGGCCGTGGCGCGAAACACCTCATCGATGCTGGCGCAGGGGATGGCCTCAATGCTCGAACCAAAAAAGCCCAAGGCGGCTTGTTCGCTGAATGTGCCTTTAGGACCCAAAAATGCGACGCGTTGTGGGGCTTCCAGAGAACGACAGGCCGACATGATTTCGCGCCAAATCCAGCCCACGCTGGCGTTTTTCAAAGGACCGGGGTTGGCCGACTGCAGGCCGTGGATGACTTGGGCTTCTCGCTCGGGACGGAACACCGGCGAGCCTTCGGCGCGTTTGATGTCGCCGACCTCGTTGGCCAAGGCTGCGCGTTGGTTGAGCAGTTGCAAGAGGTCGCGGTCCACCGCGTCGATTTGAACGCGCAGCTCGGCAAGGGTTTTGGCCATGGGTATTTCGATGTTCAGGCTTGTGTGCGTTCGAATTCTCGCAGGTACTCGACCAAGGCGCGAACACCTTCGATGGGCATGGCGTTGTAGAGGCTCGCGCGCATGCCGCCGACCGATTTGTGGCCCTTGAGTTGCAGCAAACCTGCAGCCTTGGCACCGGCCAAGAAGGCGTCGTTGCGAGACTCGTCGGCCAAGAAAAACGGCACGTTCATGCGCGAACGGCAGTCCCGATCGACGGGGTTACGGTAGAAACTTGAGTTGTCAAGAAATTCGTACAACAAGGCCGCTTTGGCGATGTTGCGCTGTTCCATGACTTCAACGCCGCCTTGGCGCTTGAGCCACTGGAAGGTCAGGCCCGCCATGTAGATGCTGTAAGTGGGTGGCGTGTTGTACATAGAACCGTTGTCGGCCACGGTCTGGTAGTTGAAAGCGCTCGGGCACGCTTTGAGTGCGTGGCCCAAGAGATCTTCGCGCACCACGACCAGCGTCACGCCAGCCGGTCCGATGTTTTTTTGTGCGCCGCCAAAAGCCAAACCCACGCGCGACCAATCGATGCGGCGCGAAAGCACGTTCGACGAAAAGTCCATGACCAAGGGCGCATCACTGCCCAGGGCTTTGAGGTCGGGCAGTTCGTGGAACTCCACGCCGTGAATGGTTTCGTTGCTGCAAATGTGCAGGTACTGCGCCTCGGGGTTGAGCTGCCACTGCGTGGGCTTGGGCAGGCTGGTGAACTGGTCGATGGCGTTGCTGGCGGCCAAGTGAGGCGTGGCGTACTTGCCGATCTCTTTGAGCGACTTCTCGCTCCAACTGCCAGTGACGACCACATCGACGGCACCACCGCGCGACAAGTTCAAGGGAACGATGGCGTTTTCGGCCAAACCGCCACCTTGCATGAACAAGACTTTGAAGTTCGAAGGGATGGCCAAGAGTTCGCGCAAATCGGCTTCGGCTTGGGCGCAGATGCCCATGAACTCTTTGCCACGGTGGCTCATCTCCATCACACCCATGCCGCTGCCGCGCCAGTCGGTCATCTCAGCAGCGGCTTGTTCCAAGACCTCCAG
>CAZNWS010000150.1:0-4506 GCA_964576495.1 uncultured Hydrogenophaga sp.
GCTGCGACGACCCAGGGCCACCACGATAGCCAAAGGAAAGGCCATGAAGATGGAGAGCGTGGCCAACATGATGGTCAGCGGCAAGCCGCCCCACAAGTCGGTGCGCACGTCGCTCAAGCCCAAGACGCCACCGGACATGAGCGTGAAGAAGACCGCCAAAATGGCGACCCACATCAGCACCAACCAAGGCTTCCAGAAGGCGCGCATGCAGCTCAGCACCAAGCCGCCCACCATCAAGCTGGTGGCCACGACCGGACGCCAGTGCTCCTCATAGGGGTAACGACCGAGCAAGATCACGCGGTACTTCTCGCTCACCACACCCCAGCAAGCGCCCGTGCCGCGAGCGGCTTGGCAGGCGTCGGCGTTGGGCGAGAACACGGCTTGGAACAAGCCCCACTCGAGCACGCCGGGGATGAGGTAGATGGCCAAGGCCAACAGGAACAGCGTGGTGGCGGTGTTGCCGGCGCTGCTGAACAGGTTTTGGCGCATCCAGTGCACCCAGCCGCTGGTGGCGGTGGGCGACGGACGGGCCGCAATCGGGGTAAAGGTGGATGGGTTCATGGTGTCAGCGCTCCTTGATCGCACTGCGGGCGTTGTACCAATTCATGAAGATGGAGGTGCTGATCGAGGTGGTCAGGTAGACCAACATGATGATCGCGATGCACTCCACGGCCCGGCCACTTTGGTTGATGGTGGTGTTGGCCACCGAAACCACATCGGGGTAGCCCACGGCCACGGCCAAGGATGAGTTTTTCGTCAAGTTCAGGTACTGGTTGGTCAATGGCGGGATGATCACGCGCAGGGCTTGCGGCAAGATCACCAGCTTCATGGTGTGTTGCGGTGTCAAACCCAAGGCGCTGGCCGCTTCACTCTGACCACGGCTGACCGACTGAATGCCGCCGCGCACGACTTCAGCGATGAAGGCCGCGGTGTAAGTGACCAAACCGATGAGCAGGGTCAAGAACTCCGGCGTGGCGCTGGCGCCACCCTCGACCATGAAGTCCAGTTGTTGGGGAATATCGAATTGGGTGGGCATGCCGCCCACCAACCAACCGACCAAAGCAACGACGACGATCAAGGCCAAAGGCACCCACACGCGGTCGCCGTCTTGACCGGTTTGCTCAAAGCGCTGATGGATGCGACGTCGCCACACGGCGGCGCCCACCAAACCCAACCCTGCGCCGAACCAGACCCAGCTCCAGCCCACACCCGAGGTCGGCCAGGGCATGGACAGGCCACCTTTGCTTAAAAAGAAGGCATCAAAACTGTTCCAAGACTCGGTGGAGTCGGGTAAGACCTCGACCATGAAGAGGTACCACATGAGCAATTGCAACAGCACGGGAATGTTGCGAAACAATTCCACGTAACCGTAGGACAAGCCGCGGACCAAACCGTTGCGCGAGAAACGCGCCACGCCGATTGACACACCCAGCAGGGTAGCCAAAACGATGCCGATGATGGCCACTTTGAGCGTGTTGAGTACACCGGCACCAATGGCCACGGCGTAACTCTGCTCGGGGTCGTATTCGATGACGGTCTCGCCGATGTCAAAACCGGCCGGTGCGCTTAAGAAATCAAAACCGCTGGGAATGCCACGAGCGGCCATGTTGGCTTGGGTGTTGTTGGCCAAAAAAGCCAAGGTCACCAGAACCAGAAACAGGGCGATCACTTGGTACAGCACACCACGGGTGGCTTTGCTGTTCAAGGACCAATTTTTTTTCGGGGGTGGGGGTGTCACAGGGGCCACAACCGCCTCTCAATCAAATGGGGTAATCAATAAAAAACCGAGACCAGACGAACGCCCGGTCTCGGTTGTTTGTGCGTTCAAATTAACGAACGGGTGGGGCGTACATCACGCCACCTTTGCTCCACAGGTTGTTGACACCACGGGGCAGGCCAATCGAGGTCTTGGGACCCACGTGACGTTCGAACTGTTCACCGTAGTTACCCACGGCTTTCACAGCACGGTAAGCCCACTCCTTGTCCAAGCCCAAGAGCTTGCCGGTGTCTTCGTTGCCAGCACCCAAAAGTCGCATCACGCCAGGGTTTTTGTTGGTGGCGCGCATGTCGTCAACGTTGGCTTGGGTGATACCCAATTCTTCGGCCTCCAGCAAGGCGTAACCCACCCACTTGACGATGGCGAAGAACTCGTCGTCACCACGGCGGACCATGGGGCCCAAGGGTTCTTTGGAGATCAACTCGGGCAAGATCACGTGATCGGCGGGGTTTTTGGCTTGCTTGGAGCGGTAAGAAGCCAAACCAGAAGCGTCGGTCGTGTAAGCCTGGCAGCGGCCGCTGAAGTAAGCGGCGGTGGTGGCTTCGGCGTTGTTGAACACCACAGGCTTGAGGTTGAGCTTGTTCGCGCGCGAGAAGTCGGTGAGGTTCAGCTCAGTGGTGGTGCCGGCCTCGACGCAAACGGTCGCGCCTTTGAGCTGCTTGGCGCTCTTGATGTTGAGCTTTTTGGGCACCATGAAGCCTTGGCCGTCATAGAAGTTGATGCCAGCGAAGTGCAAACCCAGAGAAGCGTCACGGGTGAGCGTCCAAGTGGTGTTGCGCGACAGCATGTCGATTTCACCCGACTGCAAAGCAGTGAAGCGTTGCTGAGCGGTCAGCGGCACAAAGCGCACCTTGTTGGCATCGCCCAAAACGGCAGCGGCCACAGCACGGCAGGTGTCCACGTCCATGCCAGCGTACTTGCCTTGGCTGTCGGCGGCAGAGAAACCGGCCAAACCTGTGCTGGCGCCACAGATCAATTCACCGCGCTTTTTGATCGCGTCGAGGTCTTTGCCGGCATGAGCGGGCAGGGCCAACAGGGTGGCTGCGGCGCTCAGGCCCAAAGCGGCCCATTTCAGTGTGTTTTTCTTCATTCCGTTTTCTCCAATCGAGTGTAGATGTGTTGATTTCACGGTTCAGTGGGGCACCCATCTGGTGCGGTTGCTCACCGAACCGTGACTGTAGCGCACCGTCGTGGACAGCTTACTCGGGGTTTACGAGGGTTCTTTATGCAAATTATTCATGGCCCTATGGCCAGCCTTATCCCAAACTGACGATGCGGCCGTCAACTTGCAGCTTTCATGCCAAAGCTGCTGGCGGCGTCATTTCAATCGTTTGGGGTGATCCGCGACAATGGTGGCATGACCGCGTTTGCCATTGTCATCCAACGCCTGTACCAACCCCGCCAGCCTTTGTTTTGGGTGGCCGTGGCGTTCAACCTGCTGGGCGCGGTGATGTTGTTGGCCTTGCAATCGGGCCAACTCACGCCGCTGGCCCACTGGTTAACGGCGTTGCTGGCTTTGGCCAACAACGCCTTGGGCGGCTGGGCGCTGTGGCGCTTGTGGTGCGGGGATTCAAACTTGGGGCGTCGGGACGATGTGGCGGTAGGCGTGCCAAGTGGCGTGGCCGATCACAGGCCCAATGATGAACAGCCCTAAAAATACCGGCAAGATGGCCAACAAGATCAAACCCGTGATCATTGCGCCCCACCACAACATGACGCCGGGGTTCTGAAGGCAAGCGCGGATGCTCGTCAAGCCCGCTGAGATGGCGTCGACCTGGCGGTCCATGATCATGGGGATGGAAATCACGCTGGTCACAAAAATCAGCCCCGCAAAAACGCTGCCGACCGCGGTGTAGGTGATCAAAAAGCCCAGGTTCTCGGGGTCGAGCAGCATGGCCAAGAGGTTGGCTTTTTCGGGCATGGTGTTGAAGCTCACCGCAAACACCACCAAGGCGGCACGGCCCCAAAGCATTTCCAAAATCAGCAAGACACCGGCAAAAATCGCCATGGTGCTTTTCGTTGGTCGCCAGGCTTGCAGCGATGCACGCAGAGAAGGCCGGTGGCTGTGGGTCTGCATGGCCTTGCTGGCGTCATACAGGCCCAAGCACAAAAATGGGCCCATGAGCAAAAAGCCCGCACTCAGTGCCAACATGTATTCGGGGGCGTTTTCGAAGACCGCCAGGAGGGCATGGCCCATGGCAAAAAAACACAAGCCATAAAACAAGCCGATGCGCGGGCAGCGCACAAAGTCGGCCCAGCCCAACTGTATCCATCGGATGGGGTCGCTCATGCGCAAATCGGTCAGCGTTAGGCTGAAAACGGAGCTGCTCTCGACCGGTACGGGGGTCACTTCAGGGGTGGATTCCGAGCGCGCATCTGCATGCGACATGGGTTGGGTGTTCATGGTGCCTCCTTGACAAATGTCAATGTAACCAAGCTCGAGAAATACCGGTGGCGGTATTTACCCTCGATACACTCTGCGCATGAGTTCTTCTTTCACGCCCCCATTCGTAGGTGCCGATGGCCGCCAAGAAGCCTTGCGCTTGCACGGACAAGCGTTGTTGGCCCCCGATGCTGTCATGCAGTGGATGAACTTGAGCGGCCATGAGCTAACGGCCATGCACGCCTTTTGGGGCGACCTGCCGCCCGACCCGCATCTCAAAGACGGTGGGCGTTACCGCCGTCGCCGGCACGGCTCATTTGTGGTCAGGGGCAGCTCGGTGACACAG
>CAZNWS010000151.1:0-4457 GCA_964576495.1 uncultured Hydrogenophaga sp.
GTTGAGGCCGTGGCCCAGGCCACCAGCGAGAATTTCGATCGCTTGTTTGACCGGGCGAAGATGACTTAATCTAGAATTCACTTCAATAAAACAATAAAGTGAATTGATTCATATCAATTTTTTGTTAAAACACTTCGTCCGTAATTCACCCAAGGGGGTGAAAAGACCCACGAATCAGGGCTGACCTCGCACCCGTTATCGACCGCAAGGGGCTTACCCCTAGTGCGCGCTACGTGCAATTACTTAAGTTAGCCCTGGTCTTTTGCGGGTTAAATCTCAGCATCATTCGGAGGATGCATGAGACACCGCGACACACAAGATTTGGTGGGAGGGCTGGCCTTGATGGCGTTGGGGCTCTTTGCCGCTTATTACGCCCATGAGCATTACGAAATTGGCGATCTGCGCCGCATGGGTCCCGGATTTTTCCCCGTCGCTTTGGGTTTGACCTTGGCGGTGTTGGGTAGCTTCGTGGCCTTGCCTGCTTGGTTCAGACAGGGGCCCGCCATTCGCCCCGCTTGGACCACCCTGGGCCTGGTCATATTGAGCTTGGTGGTGTTTTCCTTCACCCTCAAATCGCTGGGGGTGGTTTTGGCCACCATGCTCGCGGTGTTCATATCCTCCACGGCCGATCGTGGTATCGCCTGGAAATCTCGCTTGACGCTGTGTGTCGGTGTGTCCTTCGTGACTTACCTCATTTTTGTCTTGGGTTTGAGCATGGTCTTGCCCGTTTGGCCTTGGAGCGTGTAAATGGAGATCCTCAACGGCTTGCTGCTTGGCCTGGATGCAGCGCTTCAACCCACCACGTTGCTGTATTGCTTCATTGGTGTCTTTCTGGGCACGCTCATTGGCGTCCTACCGGGTATCGGTGCATTGGCCACCATTTCTTTGTTGTTGCCCATCACGTACCACATCCCACCCACCGCCGCGATCGTGATGCTCGCCGGTGTGTACTACGGCGCACAGTACGGTGGTTCGACCGCATCGATTTTGTTGAACCTGCCTGGCACGCCGTCTTCGGCGGTGGCGTGTCTGGATGGCTATCCGATGGCCAAACAGGGCAGGGCTGGCGTGGCACTCTTCATGACCACCATCGCCTCCTTTGTGGGCTCCATGCTGGGCATCTTGGCGTTGGTTTTGTTCTCTCCCGCCATTGCCGAGATTGGCTTGGAATTTGGCGCTGCCGAGTATTTCGGCATGATGCTGGTGGGTTTGATCGCCGCCTCCACATTGGCCACCGGTTCACCCGCCAAGGGCTTGGCCATGGTGGTGCTGGGCTTGTTGATCGGAACCATCGGCACCGACATCAATTCTGGTGTTTCACGTTTCAACTTTGAGATCCCGTCCCTCATGGATGGCATCAATTTGGTGGCTTTGGCCATGGGTGTGTTCGGTATCGCCGAGGTCATCACCAGCATCAACGTTTCTCGCGAAAACCAGGTGAAAGAAAAAATCACCATGCGCACGATGATGCCCACGCGGCAAGATGTGCAGCAGTCCATCATGCCCATGCTTCGCGGCACGGGCATCGGCAGTTTTTTTGGTGCCTTGCCTGGCACGGGCGCATCGATTGCGGCTTTCATGGCTTACGCCGTTGAGAAGAAAGTCGCCAAAGATCCCAGCCGTTTTGGCCAAGGGGCCATTGAGGGCATCACCGCGCCAGAATCGGCCAACAACGCTGCCTCGCAAACCGCATTCGTGCCCACGTTGTCGCTGGGCATTCCTGGGGATGCCGTCATGGCGTTGATGCTGGGTGCTTTGATCATCCATGGCATTCAGCCAGGTCCTTTGCTCATGACACAGCAGCCCGAGCTGTTTTGGGGATTGATCGTGAGTTTTGGTATCGGCAACATCATGCTCATGGTGCTCAATTTGCCGATGATTGGTCTGTGGGTGGCGATCTTGCGCATTCCCTACAGCGTCTTGTATCCGGCCATTTTGGTCTTCATCAGTTTGGGCGTTTACAGCGTCAACAACAACACCTTCGACATCCTGATCGTGGCGGTCATTGGTGCATTGGGTTACGCCATGGCTTTGCTCAAGTTTGATGCAGCGCCTTTGTTGCTCGGTTTTGTGCTGGGGCCATTGATGGAAGAAAACTTGCGCCGAGCCTTGTTGTTGTCGCGCGGTGATTTGGCTACGTTTGTTGAGCGGCCCATCAGCGCCGGCATCTTGGCCTTTGGTTCGGCTTTGATCGTCTGGACTTTGTTGAGCGCTTTGAGGCGAAAACTCAAAGGCCAAGAGGCGGCCAGAGATTTCTCAGATTGACCCGTCGCTGACCTTCTACGATGTATATTATGTTAATATACACGCGTAGGGCTCTGGTATCGTTTAGAGACTCCGCAGCGAACGCTTGCGGGGCTCTTATCAGCCCAACACCATCAACCATCCTATGAACACCATCAAACTCTCCTTGGCCCTGATGGCCACCGCTGCCTTGATCGCTTGCGGTAAGACCGAAGCACCCGTGGCCGCACCCGCAGCACCCGCGGCTTTGCCAGAGCTCAAAGTGGCGATCGATCCCACCTACGAGCCTTTCACCTTCAAAACCGCCGATGGCAAGCCCACCGGTTTTGACGTGGACATCGCCGATGCCCTGTGCGCTGAAATCAAACGCCAGTGTGTTTACGTCGAGCAAGTCTGGGACAGCATGATTCCTGGCTTGCAAGCCAAAAAGTACGATGTGATCATCAGCTCCATGTCGATCACCGACGAGCGTAAAAAAGTCGTGGACTTCACCGACAAGTACTACAACACGCCCAGTCGCATCGTCGTGAAGGCCGATAC
Organism: uncultured Hydrogenophaga sp.; assembly: GCA_964576495.1. GTDB lineage: Bacteria > Pseudomonadota > Gammaproteobacteria > Burkholderiales > Burkholderiaceae_C > Hydrogenophaga. Next base: position 2,785 of record CAZNWS010000151.1, read on the forward strand.
CCCCTTCACCGACTTGGCTTCACTCAAGGGCAAAAAGATCGGCGTGCTCAAGGGCAGCACCCAAGAGAAATACGCCTTGGGCGAACTCAAGGGCGCGGGCGTGAACGTGGTGCCTTACGAAGCCCAAGACCAAGTCTACTTGGACATCAAATCGGGACGTTTGGACGGTACGGTGGCCGACTCGGTTGAAGTCAACGGTGGCTTCTTGAGCAAGCCTGAAGGTGCTGGCTATGGATTCGTGGGTCCTGTCTTGGCCGATACCAAGTACTTCGGTTACGGTGCCGGCGTGGCCTTGCGCCAAGGTGAAACCCAGCTCAAAGACGAACTCAACGCCGCCATCAAGGCCATCCGCGCCAACGGCACTTACGACACCATCAGTAAGAAGTACTTCAGCTTCGACGTGTACGGCGAGTAAGCTGCTCTGAACGTGAGCGGTTATTACCTCTCCATTCTCCAAGGCGCCCTCCTCACGGTGGGCGTTTCAGTGGCCGCCCTAGGGGTGGCCATTTTCTTGGGGCTATTGGGTGCCGCCGCCAAATTGTCCGGACGCCCCGTTTGGGTTGGCTTGGCCACGGTTTACACGACGGTGATCCGAGGTGTACCCGAATTGGTGTTGATGCTGTTGATTTTTTATGGTGGCACCATTGGCTTGAACCACGCCATGGCCGCCTTGGGTCACGCGGGTTCTGTGGACATCAACCCCTTTTTGGCCGGTGTCATCACCATCGGCTTTATCTATGGCGCCTACATGACCGAAACGTTTCGAGGCGCAATTTTGTCGATCCCCAAGGGGCAGATGGAAGCGGCCTGGGCTTTTGGCATGGGCCGTCTGCAAACGTTTTGGCGCATCACCCTGCCCCAGATGGTGCGCTATGCACTGCCGGGCTTCACCAACAACTGGTTGGTCTTGATCAAGGCCACCGCCTTGGTCAGCCTCATCGGTTTGCAAGACATGACCTACTTGGCCAAACAGGCCAGTGCGGCCACCCGCGAACCCTTCACCTTTTTTGTGTTCGTGGCCATCCTGTTTTTGCTGTTCACCTCGGCGTCGCTCTGGGTGCTTCGCCGCGTGGAGCGTCGCTACAGCTTGGGCGTCAAACGTGCCGAAGCGTGAAAGTGACATGACATGAACTGGTCGGTCATCGCTCAACCTGAAACCCTGCAGCTGTATGGGGAAGGTTTGATCACAACCCTCTGGTTGCTGATGACTTCCTTGGCCATTGGCGGCGTGCTGGCTTTGGTATTTGCTTTGGCTTTGGTCAGTCGGTGGTCCATCTTGAGGTGGGTGGTCGGTGCTTATACCTATGTCATCCGGGGCACGCCTCTGCTGATACAGCTTTACTTGATTTATTACGGCCTAGCCCAACTGGAGTGGATCCAAGCTCGATGGGACGATGTTTGGCCCTGGACTTATTTCAAAGAGGCTTTCTTCTGTGCCTTGTTGGCGTTCAGCTTGAACACCGCGGGTTACACCGCTGAAATGTTGGCCGGTGCCATGCGAGAGACGGCCGCGGGGGAAATTGAAGCCGCCCAAGCCATGGGCATGAGCCGCTGGCAGGTGCTGCGACGCATCGTGATGCCCAGCGCTTTGCGCCGATGCTTACCCGGCTACAGCAATGAGGTGGTGATGATGTTGCACAGCACCAGTTTGGCCAGCACCGTGCCTGCCATGC